>NZ_LDNX01000093.1:0-4876 GCF_001027955.1 Kocuria sp. SM24M-10
GCGGACGGGCCGGCCGGCGAGCGGGCCACCGCGGCGCCCACCGCCCCTGATGCAGATCCCGCGGAGCCCGCCCCCGGGCCCACCGGCGCGGCGGGGCCCGGCGGGGCGACCGCGGACGAGCCCACCGAGGAGACCGCAGAGGAGCCCACCGGGGAGATCGCCGAGGACGCCGGCGAACCCGCTCGCGCCGCCGCCGCCGGCCGCGCCGGCTGGTGCGCGACCTCCGCGCTCGGGGTCTCCGCCGCACCGGCCGGGGGCGCCGCGGGGTCGGTCTGGGTGGACGTCACCGTGACCAACACGGCCGCGGAGCCCTGCGTGCTCGGCGGCTACCCGGGGGTCTCCTTCGTGGACGCCGACGGCACGGCCCTCGGCGCCCCGGCGGTGCGGGACGCGGGCGTTCCCGGGACCGGCAGGCAGCTGGCGCCGGGCGAGTCCGCCACCGCCGCGCTGCGGATCGGCCAGGCCGCCGTACACCCCGGGTGCGAGGCCCGGGAGGCCGCGGGACTGCGCGTCTACCCGCCCGAGAACACCCGCTCCGTGGTGGTGCCCTTCCCCGCCGAGGCCTGCACCGGCCCCGGCATCCAGCAGCTCGAGATCCAGGGCTTTGGCACCTGATCCGGCGCTGAGCCTGTTCACCGAGCACACCCGGGCCTGGTTCTCGGGTGCGTTCGCCGCGCCCACGGCCGCCCAGGAGGGCGCCTGGCGGGCCATCGCCGCGGGACGCCACGCGCTGATCGTGGCGCCCACCGGCTCCGGCAAGACCCTGGCCGCGTTCCTGTGGGCCCTGGACCGCTTCGTGGCCGAGGCGGCGCCGGGGCCGGCCACGGCGACCGGGCGGCCGGGGACCGTGGACACCGCGTCCGCGGCCGGCCCCGGGGGCGCCGTCCCCGCCGCACCGGCCGCGGACGCGGGGAGCCTGCGCACCAAGGCCCGCTCCGCGGCCCCCCGGGCCGAGCGGCGCGGCACCCGGGTGCTCTACATCTCCCCGCTCAAGGCGCTGGGCGTGGACGTGGAGCGCAACCTGCGGGCCCCGCTGATCGGGATCTCCCAGACCGCCCGGCACGCCGGCGTCGAGCCGCCGGAGGTCAGCGTGGGGGTCCGCTCCGGGGACACGCCGCAGGCCGTGCGGCGGGCCCTGCTGTCCAGCCCGCCGGACATCCTCATCACCACGCCCGAGTCGCTCTACCTGATGCTCACGTCCAAGGCGCGGGAGACCCTCACGGACGTGCACACCGTGATCGTGGACGAGGTGCACGCCGTGGCCGGCACCAAGCGCGGGGCGCACCTGGCGCTCACCCTGGAGCGGCTGGACGCCCTGCTGGAGAAGCCGGTGCAGCGCATCGGGCTGTCGGCCACGGTCGAGCCGGTCGAGACGGTCGCCCGGTTCCTGGGCGGGCGGGAGCCGGTCTCCGTCGTCGCGCCGCGGGCGGAGAAGCGGTGGGAGCTCACGGTCTCGGTGCCGATCCCGGACATGACCGTGCTGGGCGGTCCCGCCGCCTCCCCGTCCCTGGCCGGATCCGGCTTCGGCGACGACGACCTGGACGCCCTCGCCCCCACGACCACCGCGTCGATCTGGCCGCACGTCGAGGAGCGGGTCGTGGACCTGGTGCTGGAGAACCGCTCGACCATCGTGTTCGCCAACTCCCGCGGCCTGGCCGAGAAGCTCACGGCACGGCTCAACGAGATCTACGCCTTCCGCCTCGAGCACACGGACCCGGACGGCAGCCCGGACGGCGACGGCCCGGAGGCCGCGTACGGGACCGGCAGCGGCCCGCACGACGACGCAGCCCCCGGGGTCCCGGCGGGCTCCGCGCCGCAACAGCTCGGGGACGTGCTGCGCTCCGCCCTGGCCGGGCGGGATCCGTCCGCGCCCGGCGGGGCCGCCGAGCCCGCGGACCTGCGCCGGCAGACCGGCCGGTACGAGGGCGCGGCCCCGGTGCTGGCCCGCGCCCACCACGGGTCGGTCTCCAAGGACCAGCGGGCGGTCATCGAGGACGACCTCAAGACCGGGCGGCTGCGCTGCGTGGTGGCCACGTCCTCCCTCGAGCTGGGCATCGACATGGGCGCGGTGGACCTGGTGGTCCAGATCGAGGCCCCGCCCTCGGCCGCCTCGGGGCTGCAGCGCGTGGGCCGCGCCGGCCACCAGGTCGGGGAGGTCTCCCGCGGCCGGTTCTACCCCAAGCACCGCGGGGACCTGCTCGACGCCGCGGTGACGGTCGAGCGGATGCTGCAGGGCCGGATCGAGCCGCTCGCCGTCCCGCTGAACCCGCTGGACGTGCTGGCCCAGCAGACCGTGGCCGCGACCGCCCTGGGACCGGTCGAGGTGGAGGAGTGGTTCGACACCGTCCGCCGCTCCTCCCCGTTCCTGACCCTGCCCCGCTCGGCCTTCGACGCCACCCTGGACCTGCTCTCGGGCCGCTACCCCTCCGACGAGTTCGCCGAGCTGCGCCCGCGCATCGTCTGGGACCGGGAGACCGGCACGATCGAGGGCCGCCCCGGGGCGCAGCGGCTGGCGGTGACCTCGGGCGGGACCATCCCGGACCGCGGCCTGTTCGCCGTGTACCTGGTCGGCGAGCAGGACGGGAAGAACTCCAAGCGGGTGGGCGAGCTCGACGAGGAGATGGTCTACGAGTCCCGCGTGGGCGACGTCATCGCCCTGGGCGCCTCCAGCTGGCGGATCGAGGAGATCACCCACGACCGGGTGATCGTCTCCCCCGCCCCGGGGGTCCCCGGCAAGCTCCCGTTCTGGCACGGGGACGGTCCCGGCCGGCCCGTGGAGCTGGGCCGCGCGGTGGGCCGGTTCAACCGGGAGATCGCCGGGGCCGCCGAGGACGAGGCCCGCGCCCGGCTGCGCGCGGCCGGGCTCGACGAGTGGGCCGCCGACAACCTGCTGGCCTACGTGGGCGAGCAGAAGGAGGCCGTGGGGCAGGTGCCCTCGGACCGGCTGTTCGTCGTCGAGCGCTTCCACGACGAACTCGGGGACTGGCGGGTGGTGCTGCACTCGCCGTTCGGGATGCCCGTGCACGCCCCCTGGGCGCTGGCCGTGGGCGCCCGGCTGCACGAGCGCTACGGCCTGGACGGCTCCGCGCAGGCCGCCGACGACGGCATCGTGCTGCGCGTGCCGGCCATGGAGGACGAGCCCCCGGGGGCGGAGCTGTTCCTGTTCGACGCCGACGAGCTGGACCGGATCGTGACCGAGGAGGTGGGCGGCTCGGCGCTGTTCGCGTCCCGCTTCCGGGAGTGCGCCGCCCGGGCCCTGCTGCTGCCCCGGCGCGACCCCGGCCGGCGCACGCCGCTGTGGCAACAGCGCCAGCGCTCCGCGCAGCTGCTGGACGTCGCCCGGAAGTACCCGCAGTTCCCGATCATCCTCGAGACGGTGCGCGAGTGCCTGCAGGACGTCTACGACCTGCCCGCCCTCAAGGAGCTCCACCGGGCCGTGGAGCGCCGGGCGATCCGGGTGGTGGAGACCACCACCGACCAGCCGTCCCCGTTCGCCCGGACCCTGCTCTTCGGCTACGTCGCCCAGTTCCTCTACGAGGGGGACTCCCCGCTGGCCGAGCGCAAGGCGGCGGTCCTGTCCCTCGACGCCGCCCTGCTCAACGAGCTCCTGGGCCGCGCCGAGCTGCGGGAGCTGCTGGACCCGGAGGTCCTCGAGCGCACGGAGGCGGAGCTGCAGCGCCTCGCCGCCGACCGCCGGCTGCGCGGGCTCGAGGGCGCCGCGGACCTGCTGCGCCTGCTCGGCCCGCTCACCACCGCGGAGGCCGCACGCCGGCTCCAGGACCCGGACGACCCGGAGGCCGCCTGCCCCGAGGACACCGCCGCCGGCTGGCTGGAACAGCTCGTGGCCGCCAACCGCGCCCTGCGGGTGCACCTGCGCGGCGTGGAGCACTGGGCGGCCATCGAGGACGCCTCCCGACTGCGCGACGCCCTGGGCGTGCCCCTGCCCATGGGGGTGCCGCTCGCGTTCGTCGAGCCCGTCGAGGACCCGCTGGCCGACCTCGTCTCCCGCTACGCCCGCACGCACGGGCCCTTCACCGTGGACGAGGCCGCGGCCCGGCTCGGACTCGGCACGGCCGTGGTGCGGACCACCCTGGAGCGGCTGGCCGCGGACCGGCGGGTCGTCGAGGGCGAGTTCCGGCCGGCGCGCACGGACGCCGGCGGGCCCGGCCCGGCCGCCTCCGAGTGGTGCGAGGCGGAGGTGCTGCGCCGGATCCGGCGCCGCTCGCTGGCCGCGCTGCGCCGCGACGTGGAGCCGGTCCCCGGGCAGGTCTACGCCCGGTTCCTGCCCGCCTGGCAGCACGTGGGCCGGGGCCACCAGCTGCGCGGCGAGGACGGCGTGCTCACGGTGGTGGACCAGCTCGCCGGCGTCGCCGTCCCGGCCTCGGCCTGGGAGCCGCTCGTGCTGGCGGCCCGGGTGGCGGACTACCGGCCCGAGCTGCTGGACGAGCTCACCGCGTCCGGGGAGGTCCTGTGGTCCGGGGCCGGCTCCCTGGCCGGCGACGACGGGTGGGTGTCGCTGCACCTGAGCGAGGCGGCCCAGCTGACCCTGCCGCCCGCCGAGACCCTCGCCGTGGCGGCCGCCGCCCTGGACTCCACCCTCGAGCGCCGGGTGCTCGACGTCCTCGCCCCCGGCGGCGCCTGGTTCTTCCCGCAGCTGCTCGGGCTGCTCGAGGCCGACGGCGACCCGGTGCCCGCCGGGGAGCTGACCACCGCGCTGTGGAACCTGGTCTGGGCGGGGCTGATCACCAACGACACCTTCCTCCCGGTGCGCTCGCTGCTCTCCGGCGGGCAGGCCGCCCACCGGCACCGGGCCAAGCCCCCGCGGGGCCGCTCGACGGTCCGCCGCGGCGCCGCCCGGCTGCGGCCCGGCGGCGCC
>NZ_LDNX01000094.1:0-38886 GCF_001027955.1 Kocuria sp. SM24M-10
CGCCGAGAAGCCCCGGCGCCGGCCGGGACGGGCCCCCTCGGACCCGTCCCCGCCGCCGCTCCCCCACCCGGGCTGCGCGGCGGGCTGTCCGGGTCCGGGCTGCGCGGCCCCGTAGACGGGCCGGGCGCCCGGTGCGGGTGCGCCGGCGGGCGGCCAGGGAGCCTGGGACGGGCGGTCGCCGACCGGCGGGATCGGCTGCGTGTGCTGGGTCTCGGCGTCGACGCGCGGGTCGCGGGGCTCGGACATGGGGGCTCTCCTCCTGGGAACGGCCGGGCCCGGCCCGCCGGGAAGGGCGGTACGGGCGGATCTGCTCCCCAGTATCCCGGTCGGCACTGAAACGACGCTGAGAGCCCTCACCGCCGGCCGGGAGTTGCCCGGGAGTGGCTCGGACGAGCTCTGGGCGCGACCCGGACGTCCGCGGTGCGACCGACAGCCCCCTTCCGGTTTCGCCCTGCGCGTAGGAAACCCGCCGTCCGGGACGGCGCCGCGGCCCCGCCCTAGAATCGGGACCACCGACCACGTGAGGGAGATCATGCACTGGTGCCCCGTGTCCCGCCGCGCCGCCGCCGGCTGCGGCCTGGCGCTCGCCCTGCTCGTGCCCGTGGGAGCGGCCGTCGCCGAGCCGCCCGTGGACGTGCCCCCGGGCGAGCGCATCGTCAACGACTCCGGGGTGCTGCAGGACCCCGCGGCACTGGAGGCGGACGTGCGCGACCTCGCCACGGAGGAGGGCGTCAACCTCACGACGGTGTTCGTGGGCACGTTCACCAGTCCGACCGCGCCCGACGCGTGGCTGGAGGAGTTCGCCGCGCTCAACGGCTTCGGCAGCTCCGACGCGGTGCTGGTCGTGGCCACCGAGGACCGCCAGGCGCGCTTCGCGGCCTCCTCCGCCGGCCCCCTGGACGAGGCGCAGCAGGAGCGCATCTACCGCGAGCACATCTCCCCCGCCCTGTCCTCCGGGGACTGGGACGGCGCGGTCCGCGGAGCGGTCGAGGGCATCGACGCCGAGCTCAACGGCACCGGCGGCGGCGAGGAGGGTGCCTCCGGCGCCGGTGCGGGCGCGGGCATCCTGGGCCTCGGCGCCCTGGGCCTGGGCGGGCTGGCCGTCTACGGCATCGCCTCCCGGAACAAGAAGCGCCGGCAGCGCGGGCACCCGCAGGACGGCCGGCCGGCCGCGCAGGAGCACCCGGCCGGCCCCTATCCGGACGTGCCGGTGCCCGAGCTGCGCAAGCGCGCCGGGACGCTGCTGGTGGCCACCGACAACGCGATCCAGCACTCCGAGCAGGAGCTGGCCTTCGCCCAGCTGCAGTACGGGGACGAGCAGGTGGAGCCCTTCCGCCGTGCCGTCCAGGACGCCAAGAAGCACATGCAGGCCTCCTTCGCCCTGCAGCAGCAGCTCGAGGACCACATCCCGGACACCGAGGAGCAGCAGCGGGCCTGGCTCGCCGAGATCATCGCCCGGTCGCAGGACGCCCAGCGCCCCCTCCAGGAGCACCAGAAGGCCTTCAGCTCCCTGCGGCAGCTGGAGACCCGGGCCCCGGACGCGCTGGCGGACGTCCAGCGCGAGGCCGAGGCCGTGCGGCCCCGCTTCGGCACCGCCGACGCCCGGCTGCGCGAGCTCGCCGGCCGCTACAACGACACCGCGCTCGCCCCGGTCCGCGACAACATCGACCAGGCCCGCGACCGCCTCGACTTCGTGGGCGCCGCCGTGGACGAGGCCCGCGAGGAGCTCGCGGCCGGCCGCACGAGCGACGCCGTGGTGGACATCCGCGCGGCCGAGGAGGGCGTGGGCCAGGCCCGGGGCCTGCTCGACGCCGTGGACCACGCCGCCACCGAGCTCGCCGCCGCCGAGGAGTCCCTCCGGGACGCCGTGACGATCGCCCAGCGGGACGTCGCCGAGGCGGACGCCCTCGTCCGGCGCGGGTCCAACCCGGAGCTGGCCGGGGCCGTGGCCGGGGTCGCCGCCGTGCTGGGCACCGTCGAGGAGCAGATGCGCGCCGGGCGGATCGACCCGCTCGGGCTCAGCCGCCGGCTGGCCGTGGCCAAGGACGAGCTCGACAAGGGGCTCGCCTCCGTGCGCTCGCAGAACGACCGCGACCGCTCCGCGCGGGAGACCCTGGCCCACACCCTCGTCTCCGCGCAGGCCCAGGTCAGCTCGGCCAGCGAGTACATCTGGGCCCGCCGCGGCGGGGTGGGACCGGAGGCCCGCACCCGCCTCGCCGAGGCCGAGCGCTGCCTGGAGGCCGCCCAGCAGGCACGGCAGTCGCAGCCCTCCGAGGCTGTCGGCTACGCCAACCAGGCGATCCGGCTCGCCGGCGAGGCCCAGTACGCCGCGCAGCGCGACGTGGAGTCCTTCTCCTACGGCGGCTTCGGCGGGCCGATGGGCATGGGCGGCTACCGGGGCCGGTCCAACAGCGGGCTCGGCGGGGCGATGCTCGGCGGGATCCTGCTCGGCTCCATCCTCAACGGCGGCGGCGGCTTCGGCGGGGGCGGCTTCAGCGGCGGCGACGGTGGTGGCGGCGGCTTCGGCGGCAGCTTCGGCGGCGGCTTCGGCGGCGACATCGGCGGCGGGTTCTGAGCGCCGCCGCCCGACCGGACCGCGGCCCGCCCGGCCAGGACCACGACCGCCACGACGACCACGACCAGGACTACGACCACGACCGTCCGACGATCCGGGAGACCCCTCCCGGCAGCACCAGAGGAGACAAGGAACGATGATCAAGCAGTCCATCTTCGGCCGCATCGCCCAGCTCGCGAAGGCCAACATCAACGCCATGATCGACGCCGCCGAGGACCCGCAGCTCATGCTGGACCAGATGGTGCGCGACTACACCGAGAACATCCGGGAGGCCGAGGCCGCGGTCGCCCAGACCATCGGCAGTCTCCGCCTGCTCGAGCAGGACCACGCGGAGGACGTGCGCGAGGCCCAGGAGTGGGGCAACAAGGCCCTGGCCGCCTCCAACCGGGCCGAGGAGTTCCGCGCCTCGGGCAAGGGCTCCGAGGCCGAGAAGTTCGACAACCTCGCCAAGGTGGCCCTCCAGCGCCAGATCCAGTACGAGACGGAGGCGCGGGGCACCGAGCCGCAGATCCAGTCCCAGACCCAGGTCGTGGACAAGCTCAAGGACGGGCTCAACAAGATGCGCGGGAAGCTCCAGGAGCTGTCCAACAAGCGCGACGAGCTCAACGCCCGGCAGAAGTCCGTCCAGGCGCAGTCGCAGGTCCAGGACGCCATCAAGGCCTTCGACGTGCTCGACCCGACCAGCGAGGTCTCCCGCTTCGAGGACAAGATCCGCCGCGAGGAGGCCCGCCTGCTCGGCCAGCAGGAGCTCGCCTCCTCCTCCCTCGACGCGCAGTTCGAGTCCCTGGAGGCCCTGGGCCAGCAGAGCGAGATCGAGGCCCGGCTGGCGGCGCTGAAGTCCCGCAACGCCGAGCGGATCGTCTCCTCCGAAGAGGTCTGACGGGCGGCTGCCCCGCACGCCGGAGGCCCCACGGCCGTGCGCCGTGGGGCCTCCGCCGTACCCGGGGGCCGTGCGCTGCGCCGCCCCGCCGGGTGCCGGGATGACGACGACCACGGCGGGGCGGCGGACACGGCGAAGGCCCCCGGACCGTGACGGTCCGGGGGCCTTCCGTGGTTGCGGGGGCAAGATTTGAACTTGCGACCTCTGGGTTATGAGCCCAGCGAGCTACCGAACTGCTCCACCCCGCGGCGACAGGTACGACTATACGTGCCGCGGGGTGGAGCCGCAAACCGGCTACTCGGCGGGCTCCTCGGCGGGCTGCTCGGGGGCCAGCGCGCCCTCGGCCTCCGGCTCGACGACGCCGTCCGCCTCGAGCGCCCGCTCGATGGCGTCCTGCAGCCGCTGCTGGGCCTCCCCGTAGGCGGTCCAGTCGCCGTCCGCGAGCGCCTGCTCCGACTCCTGGATCGCCCGGTTGGCCTCCAGCAGGGCGTCGTCGAGACCACCCGCAGGGGCCTCGCCGTCCGCCGGGGCCTCCCCGTCCGGGGACTGCGCCTCGGCGTCGTTCACGCCGGCGCCGGCGGAGGTCTGGGCGCCGGAGTCGCCGCCGAAGACCTCGTCGAGCGCCTCCTCCAGGGTGGGCGCGAAGCCCACCTCCTCGCCGAAGCCGACGAGCACGCGCCGCAGCGTGGGGTACGCGGCGTCGCCCGAGGACTGCACGTAGACCGGCTGCACGTAGAGCATGCCGCCGCCGGCGGGCAGGGTGAGCAGGTTGCCGTTGATCACCTCGGACGCGCCCTGGCGGAGCAGGTTCAGCTCCGTCGAGACGTCGGTGTCCGAGTTGAAGAGGTTCTGCGCCTGGCCGGGCCCGGGCACCACCGAGGAGCGCGGGAGCTCGAGCAGGCGCAGCGTGCCGTACTCCTCGCTCTTCACGCCGTCCTCACCGGTGCCGGCGTCGGAGTTGGCCGAGAGGTACCCGTACATCACGTTGCGGGTGTTGCCCGTCTCCGACTGCTGCGGGATGAAGGACGTGGTGAGGGAGAAGTTGGCCTCCTCCTCACCGGGCATCCGCATCGACAGGTAGTACGGGGGCAGCGCGACCTCGGAGTCCTGCGTCGGGTCGTTGGGCACGGACCAGACGTCGTCGTTCTGGTAGAAGCTGTTCGGGTCCGTCACGTGGTAGCGGTTGAGCAGCTCGCGCTGGACCTTGAACATGTCCTGCGGGTAGCGCACGTGGGCCATCAGCTCCGCCGACATCTCGGAGTAGGGCTTGAGCGTGTCCGGGAAGACGTTCTGCCACGCCTTCAGCACCGGGTCCTGGTCGTCCCAGGCGTACAGGGACACCGAGCCGTCGTAGGCGTTGACCGTGGCCTTGACCGAGTTGCGGATGTAGTTCACCCGCTCCGGCGGCAGGGTCGCGGCCGCGCCCTGGGCCGTCTGGGCGTCCTGCGTGGCCTCGTCCAGCACCGACGGCGTGGAGTACGGGTAGGCGTCGGAGGTGGTGTAGGCGTCGACGATCCACTGCACCTGACCGTCGATGATCGCCGGGTACGGCGCGCCGTCGACCGTCAGGTAGGGGGCGACCTTCTCGATCCGCTCGCGCGGGTCCCGGTCGTACAGGATCTGGGACTCCGGGCGCACGGCGTCCGACAGGAGCAGGTCCGAGGACTGGAACTTGATGCCGTAGGCCAGGCGGTTGAAGAAGTTGCCGATGCTGGGCCCGCCGTTGCCGGCGAACGTGGTCTTGGCGTCCCCGGCCTCGTCCCCGGCCGTCTGCGGGCGGTCGAGCTCGAGCGGCTCGTCGCCCTCCCCGCCGCCGACGATCGAGTACATCGGGGAGTTCTCGCCGAAGTAGATGCGCGGCTCGTAGTCGTCGGAGATGACGCCCCGGGAGGGGATGCCGGCCTGCATGAACTGCGGCTTGCCGTCCGCCTCGACCCGGCTGCCGTAGGCCGCGACCACGCCGTAGCCGTGGGTGTAGACCACGTGCTGGTTGTACCAGCCCTGGTTCTGGTCCGGGTTCAGCTCGCGCGTGGCGATGACCGTGTCCTGGACCTCGCCGTCGATCTCGTACCGGTCCACGTTGAGGGTGTCGGGGAACTGGTAGTACGGGCGGAACTGCTGCAGCTGGGAGAACGCGGAGGAGACCACGTTGGGGTCCAGCAGGCGGATGTTCGACGTCGTCTCGGTGTCCTGGCGCAGCGCGCCCTGCTCGGTCTGGGTGGTGGCGTCGTAGGGCATCACCTCGGCCGCGTCGAGCCCGTACGCCGAACGGGTGAGCTGGATGTTGCGCTCGATGTACTGGCTCTCCAGGGCCTGCTCGGTCGGGAGGACCTGGAAGCGCTGGACGATCCACGGGTAGATCCCGCCGGCCACGACCGCGACCACGAGCAGCATGGCCGTGCCGATCACCGGCAGCCGCCAGCGGCCGATGACGGACGCCACGACGAACAGGACCGCGACGATCAGTGCCGCCGCGGCGAGGATCGCCTTGGTGGGGATCACCGCGTTGACGTCGGTGTACAGCGCGCCGGTCCACTCCCCGGAGCTCGACTGCAGGGTGGAGTAGCGGTCCAGCCAGAAGTTCGCTGCCTGCAGCAGCAGGAACAGCGCGGCCAGCACGCCAAGGTGCACCCGGGAGGCCCGGGTGGTGGACAGGCCGCGCTCGGTGATCCGGATGCCGCCGTAGACGTAGTGCATCAGGATCCCGGCGACGCCGGCCAGCAGGACGGCCGAGACCAGGAAGCCGATGAGGAAGCGCAGGAACGGGAGGGTGAAGACGTAGAAGCCCAGGTCCAGGCCGAACTGCGGGTCCTCCTGGCCGAACGGCTCCTGGTTGAGGAACAGCAGGACGGTGTCCCACTGGGTCATCGCCGTGCTCGCCGCGAAGAGCCCGAACAGCACCGGCACGACGATCATGACGATCTTGCGGACCGGTTCGAGGGCCTCCTGGTAGCGGCGCAGGTTGTCGTCGACGATCGACTCGGCCGTGATGGGCCGGCTGCGGTAGGCGAGGAACAGGCTCGCGAACATCAGCGCGGCCACGAGCACCGCGGAGACCACGAAGATCGCGATCTTCGTGGCGTTCTCGGTGAAGAACACGCTCAGGTAACCCAGGTGGTCGTACCACAGGACGTCGGTGTAGAGCTGGGTCAGCCCCACGAAGGCGGCCACGAGGACGAGCACGATGACGACGGTCGGCCACAGCGCACCCCGTTTCCGCCGCTGTCCTGCTGGCTGCTGCCTCGGTGGTCGGGGGGCTGTGGGTCCGGCGGTCACTGGTTACCTCTGCATTTCGCGTCGATCGTCAGATGTGGTGCGTCAGGTCGTGGGTGCTGCACTGCCCCGGGCGGGATCGGGTCCGCCGACGGATCGACGGGGGGCCCCGACCATTCTGCCCGGGCCGTTCTCGGGGGTGCAATCGTGCACGCGGCGGCCCTCATGTGTCGGTGCACCCGGGCAGCGCCGAGAGATCCCCGCCCTCGCCGACGGCCTCCGCGGCGGCCACGGCGTCGTCGAGGGTGCGCACGGACACCACCGTCAGTCCTGCGGGCACGTGTCCCCGGGCCTCGGCGCAGTTGCCCTCGGGGACCAGGAACACCTCGGCCCCGGCCTGCTGCGCCCCCTCGAGCTTCTGCCGGATCCCGCCGATGGGCCCGACGTTCCCCTCCGGGGTGATGGTGCCGGTGCCCGCCAGGTGGCGGTCGCCGGCGATCGAGCCCGGGGTCATCTCGTCCACGATCCCGAGGGCGAACATCATGCCTGCGCTGGGGCCGCCGACCTCGTCGAGCTCGAAGTCCACGTCCACGGGGAAGTCGAAGTCGGGCACCAGGAACACGCCGAGCTGCCAGGCGCCGGTCGCCTCGTCCCGCACGGTGTCCACCGCGACCTCGCGCGGCTCGCCGGAGCGCTCGACCTCCAGGCGCACGCCCCGCTCCCCCGCCGCGTCGAGCGCGCCCTTGAGGCCGGCCAGGGACGAGACGGTCGAGCCGTCGACGCGGCGCAGCACGTCGCCGCTCTCCAGGACCCCGTCGGCCGGGCCGCCGGGCACGGTGCCGTGCACCGACAGCTCCGTGTCGAAGCCGATGCCCAGGTGGCCCAGGGCCGCCGCGACGGCGTGCTCCTGCGAGGAGGACATCGCCAGCATCCCGGCGTCGTCCACGTCCTGGCCGGAGACCTCCCGCGGATAGAGGCTGTCGGCCGGCACCACGGAGGCGGAGGGGTCCAGCCAGGATCCCAGGACCGTGAGGACGTTGACGTTCTTGGCGGGGCCCCCGGTCACGTAGACCGTGGTGAGGTCCAGGACGGAGTCGCTCGGATAGGTCGGCGCGCCGCTCACGCCCAGCAGCTGCCGGCCGTCGTGCTCCCCCACCGTGTTGAACGTGGGCCCCGGCGACTCGATCACGAACGGCGCGGGCAGCACCGTCCCGGCGAGCAGCAGCCCGGCAGACCCCAGCAGCGCCCACGACTCGAGGCTCCGGCGGCGCAGGCCGCGGCGCGGGCGGGGGGAAAGGGTCACGGGCAGTCCTCAGCGGTCGTCGGTGGGGTGGAGCCGGGCGCCTCCCGGTCCGGACGGTCCAGTTTATCGCGGCCGAGCCCCCCGTGAGCTTCCAGCGAACTGGGAGTTGGCCCATGGTCGGCCCGGACCGCGGATCGCTAGGCTGGACGCAGAGACGTCGGGAGCGCCCGCGCGCCCCGATCCCGTGACCGATACGACGAAACGGTGGACCCATGACTCCGCAGCCCCCCAACGACCGCTCCGGGGACACCCCCGGGGACGACTCCGGCGACCACCGCAAGGACCCCTTCCAGGAGATGCTCGAGCGCCTCATGGGCCAGGGCGGGATGAGCCCCGAGGACCTGGGCCGCGCCGGGATCCCGATGGACCCGCAGGCGATGTCCATGATGTTCCAGCAGATCCAGTCCATGATGGGCGCCGGCGCCGGCGAGGGCCCGGTGAACTGGAAGCTCGCCCACGACCAGGCCCGCCGGATCGCCGCGGCGGACGGCGACCCCTCCGTCACGACCGCCCAGCGAGGGGCGGTGGAGGACGCCATGCGGCTGGCCGAGCTGTGGCTGGTGGACCACACCGAGTTCGGGCAGACGTCGATCCGCCCGCAGGCGTGGTCGCGCGCGGAGTGGATCGAGGCCACGCAGGAGACGTGGAAGGACATGACCGGGCCCGTCGCCGAGTCGGTGACCCAGGCGCTCACCGACGCCCTCACCCAGCAGCTGCCCGCGGAGCTGTCGAGCATGATGGGCGGGGCCTCCGGGATGCTGGCCGGTGCCGGCGGGATGCTGTTCGGCATGCAGCTGGGGCAGGCCATCGGCGGGCTCTCCCGCGAGGTGCTCTGCTCCACCGACATCGGGCTGCCGCTGGCGGAGGGCCGGTCCGGGCTGCTGCCCGCCAGCATCAAGGAGTTCGGCGAGGGCCTGGACATCCCGGCGCAGGAGATCATGCTCTACATCGCCGTGCGCGAGGCCGCCCACGTCCGGCTGTTCTCGGCGCACCCCTGGCTGCGGGAGCACATCCTGGAGCTCATCAAGCGCTTCTCCGCGGGTATCCACATCGACATGTCCCGGATCGAGGAGGCGGCGCGGGACATCGACCCCATGGACCCCTCCAGCATGCAGGACGCCCTCTCCTCGGGGATCTTCGCCCCGCAGCAGACCCCGGACCAGGAGGCCACGCTGAAGCGGCTGGAGACGGTGCTGGCGCTCGTGGAGGGCTGGGTGCACGTGGTCACCGTGGACTCGACGGCCAACCTGCCCTCCGCGGGGGCCCTCTCGGAGACCGTGCGGCGCCGCCGTGCCTCCGGGGGCCCGGCCGAGCACGCCTTCGGGGCCCTGGTCGGACTCGAGCTGCGCCCGCGCCGGCTGCGCGAGGCGGCAGAGTTCTGGCAGTACGTCGGCGAGCGCCGCGGGATCCAGGACCGCGACGGGCTGTGGGAGGGCCCGGAGCTGCTGCCCACCGACCAGGACCTGGACGACCCCGAGGGCTTCTCCGAGCGCCGCGGACTGCTCACCGCCTCCGAGGACGAGGTCGACGCCGCGCTGCAGCGGCTGCTCTCGGGCGGCTACGAGGGTCCCGGCGCGGACGGCGGCGCCGGCCCGCAGCGGCCGGAGGACGAGGGGCCCCAGGGCGAGGGGCCTCAGGGCGGGGACGCGCCCCGCTGATCCTCCGCGGCCCGCCCGGCCCGCTGGGCCCAGGCGACCCCGTCGAGGAACGCCTGGGCCTTCCCGGCCAGCGGGTACCGGGCCTCCAGCTCCCGGAAGCGGGGGCTGTGGTCGGCCTCGAGGAGGTGCGCCAGCTCGTGCACCAGCACGAAGTCGAGGACCCACTCCGGGGCCTCCTGGAGCTGCGCCGAGATCCGGATCACCCCGGTGGCCGGCGTCGCCGAGCCCCACCGCGTGTTCTGCCGCGCCGACCAGCGCACGTCCGAGGGCCGGGCCCGGCCCTCGAGGTGGCGCCGGGACAGCTCCCGGGCGCGTTCCAGGAGCCGGTCGTCGGACCGGCGGTCGGCGCCCCTGGCCGCCTCCCGGCGGCGGCGCTCCACGACCCGGGGGACGAGCTCCCGGGTCCAGTGCTCGATCTCCCGCCGGGTCGCGGACTGCGGGACGGAGAGCACCACCGTGTCCTCGCTCCAGTGCGCGGACACGGTCTTGCGCCGGCGGGCGGAGCGGCGCACGACGACCTCGGGCTGCGACGGTACGGGCATGGGCTCATTGAACACGCCCGCGCCGCCGGCCGCGAACCGGTGGTCCGCGCGTGTGGACGGCCCCCGACGTGCACAGTGGACGGGCCGCGCTCGCGCGCGCGGCGGGTCCGGCCCGGGCCACAGTGACGGCATCCCGCCCGCCCGTCCGGAAGGTGCTCCCGTGCCGTTGCCCTCCGTCCCCGGTCCCCGCCCCGCGCCGCAGCCGGGCCCGCTCCGGCCCGAGCCGCCGCGCCCCGAGGAGGTGCACGTCCTGCTGCTGGGCCTGGACGACCTCGCGGCCGCCCTGGCCGTGCTCCTGCTGCGCTGCGGGGTGCTGGGGCTCAACGTCAACGACGGCTCGCCCGTGGCCGCCCCCGACCTGGGCACCGGCGTGTACCGTCCGGCCGATCTCGGCCGCCCCCGGGACGAGGCCCTGCGCCGGCGGCTGCGCGCGCTGGATCCCCGCTGCGTCCCGGTCAGCGCGCCGGAGCTGTTCCCCGGGGCGCTGCTGCCGGGCACCGTGGTGGTGCGCAGCACCGGGCACCCCCGGCCGGGCGGGGGCGCGGTGTGGGCGGAACCGGCCCTGGACCCGCGCCACCCCCTGGTGTCGCTGCACCACGCCGACGGCGCGCTGCTGCGCTGGCCCACGGTGCCCTGGGCGCACCGGCCGTGCCCGGACTGCCTGCGGGCCACCCTCGGTGCCCGGGCGCCCGGTCCGGTGCCCGGTGGCCCCGGTGCCGTGCTCACCGCGTGGGCGCGGCCCGCCCACGCGGCGGCCGTGGCCGGCGGTCTGGCCGTCGAGGTGCTCGCCGTGGCCCTGGACGCGCTGTGGGACGACGCCCTGGAGGGCGAGGCCGTCCCCGCGGAGCAGCAGGGCGCCCCGGAGGGGCCGGACGGCGGCTGGCCGCGCGCCCGGCTCCTCGCCCCGCCGTGGCCCGGCGACGGGACGCCGCTGGAGCTCGACCGCGGCCTCTGCCTGTGCGGACTCGGTCAGGCGTGAGCCCGGGCCCCCCGGCCGCGCGGGCCGCGGGCCCGGGGCGGCGGGGTCTCCCGCAGTCCGTCCAGGAACCGTGAGGGCTTGCGCGTGGGCCGCCCGCCCGGGGTGCGGGACAGCGTCCAGGACAGCACCAGGTGCTCGCGGGCCCGGGTGATCCCCACGTAGAGCAGGCGGCGCTCCTCGTCGATCTCGTCGGCGGTCTCGGCGAAGCCGATGGGCACGAGCCCCTCGCTGAGCCCGGCCAGGAACACGGCGTCCCACTCCAGGCCCTTGGCCGAGTGCAGGGACGCCAGGGTCACCCCGTTCATCACGGGGGCGTCCTGCTGGGCCGTGCGGCGCTCCAGCTCGGCCGCGAGGTCCGGCAGCAGGAGCTGCTCCCCGCGGGCCGCGGCCTCCTCGGCCATCCGGTCGGCGAGGGAGACGAGGGCGGCCAGGGACTCCCACCGCTCCCGCACCGCCCCGGTGGAGCGCGGCGCCCGGTCGGAGTAGCCCAGCGAGGAGAGGATGTCCCGCACCAGGCGGGTGGGCTCGTCCGAGGCCTCGGCGGCCCGCGCGGCCGTGCGCAGCTGCACCACGGCCTGCTTGACCTCCGGGCGGTTGAAGAAGCGCTCCGTGCCGCGCAGCTGGAACCCGATGCCCGCCTCGGCCAGGGCCGTCTCGAACGCCTGGGACTGCCCGTTCGTGCGGAACAGCACGGCGATCCCGGAGGCGGGCACGCCGTCGTCGATCAGGTCCCGGATGCGCGCGGCCGTTCCCGCGGCCTCGGCCTCGTCGTCCGGGTACTCGTTCCAGGACGGGCGGGGGCCGTCCGGGCGCTGGGCCACGAGGTGCAGCGGGGTCGCCCAGGAGCCGGGGGTCGAGCCCGGGCCCGGCCGGCGGGCGGCGAGCAGCCGGTTGGCGGTCTCCACGACCTGGGGGGTGGAGCGGTAGTCCCGCACGAGCCGGACCACCCGGGCCTCCGGGTGCCGGCGTGGGAACTCCAGCAGGTGCCGGGAGCTCGCGCCCGTGAAGGAGTAGATCGTCTGGGAGGCGTCGCCCACCACGCAGATGTTGTCCCGCCCGCCGAGCCAGGCGTCGAGCAGGCGCTGCTGGAGCGGGGAGACGTCCTGGTACTCGTCGACCACGAAGTGCCGGTACTGCTCGCGGACGGTCGCCGCCACGCGCTCGTCCTCCTCGAGCACGGCGACGGTCAGGAGCAGGACGTCCTCGAAGTCGATGAGGTGCCGGTCGGTCTTGAGCTCCTCGTAGGTCTGGTAGAGCCGCTGCACGGTGCGCACCTCGTAGCCCAGGGGCATGTCCCGCCGGGCCGCGCGGGCCGGGTAGGTGTCGGGGGTGAGCATCGAGACCTTGGCCCACTCGATCTCCGCGGCGAGGTCGCGCACGGCCGCGCGGTCCGTGGACAGGCGCATGTTCTGCGCGGCCTCGGTGATCAGCCGGGCCTTGTGCTCCACGAGCCCGGGCAGGGGCCCGCCCACCGCCTGCGGCCAGAAGTACTGGAGCTGGCGCAGCGCGGCGGCGTGGAACGTGCGCGTCTGCACCCCGCCGGCGCCCAGGCCGCGCAGACGGTTGCGCATCTCGTTCGCGGCGCGCGCCGTGAACGTCAGGGCCAGCACCTTCTGCGGGGTGTACACGCCCGTGGCGATGCCGTACGCGATCCGGTGGGTGATCGCCCGGGTCTTGCCCGTGCCGGCCCCCGCCAGGACGCACACGGGGCCGCGCAGCGTCGTCGCCACCTCCCGCTGCTCCGGGTCCAGCCCGGCGAGGACCCGCTCCTCGAGCCCGGCCTCCGAGAGCTCTCCGGCGTCCTCCCCGCTCACCACGCGGTCTCCGGCAGGTCCTCGCCGAGCCAGTGCTCGATGAGGGCGTGGGCGATCGAGACCCGCCCGGGCAGCGTCACGGACCCGGTGCGCGCGGCCTCCCGCAGCTCCGCCCGGGTGAACCAGCGCAGCTCCAGGATCTCCTGGCCGTCCGGGACGGCCGCGCCGGAGCGCACCACGGCCCGGCAGCCGAGCATCAGTGAGCGCGGGAACGGCCAGGGCTGGGAGCCGAGGTAGTCGACGTCCCCCACGACCAGCCCCGCCTCCTCGGCCACCTCCCGGACCACGGCCTGCTCGAGGGACTCCCCCGGCTCCACGAACCCGGCCAGCGTCGAGAACCGGTTGCCCTTCCACAGCGCCGAGCGGCCCAGCAGCAGCCGTTCCCGGACGGGGTCGGAGTGGCCGTCGCTGACGGCCACGATGATCGCGGGGTCGGTGCGCGGGAAGTGCAGGGAACGGTCGTCGGGGCACTGCCGCGCCCAGCCGGAGCGGATCACCTCGGTGGGCTCCCCGCACTGCGGACACCGGGGGTGGTCCCGGTGCCACAGCCCCACGGACTGGGCGGTGACCAGCAGCGCGGTGTCCGCGGCGGGGAGCACCGGGCCCAGCTCCCGCAGCCCGGCCCAGCGCAGCCCCTCCACCCCGCGCGCCGCGGCGGAGGCCGTCACCGCCGCCACGACGGGCTCGGGCACCGCGAACGGCTCGGCCGCCGCGTCCCCGTCCGCCGGCTCCGCCGCCGGGACGGCCCGCAGCAGCACGCGAGGGCCCCGCTCGCCCTCGGCGCCGGGCAGCCGGCCCAGGTAGACCTCCGGGCGGCGCGGGTCGTGGTCGACGCGCGGCACGTCGCCGACCGGCACGAGGACCAGGGCGTCGCCGGCCACGGGGGCGAGCCCGCCCGCGAGCACGAGCACGAGCGAGGAGGGGTCCTGGGCGGCGAGCACGCGGACGTCCTCGAGCTCGCGGTCGACGGCGTCGCGGTCGAAGGCGGTCGCGGCGAACGGCAGCCGGGCCGCGGAGAGGCGCCCGGGGGCCGGCGCGGAGGACGCGCCGGGGCCGGGCTCGGGCAGGGGAACGGTGGAGGCGGACACGCCTCCCACTGTAGCGATCCCGGCGGACCCCGGAGCGGGCCGGCCGGTGGGCGGGGACGGCGGTGGTCGCCCCCGACCGGGCCTCTTGTAGGGTGAACGCCGTGAGCACCTCCCTCGAGCACCTGGCCGCCGTCGCCGCCGCAGGCGTCCCCGGACTCGCGCCCGTGGCCGTGGGCCCCTCCCCGGATGACGACGCCGACTTCCGTTCCGCCGTGGTCCTCGACGCCGCGGGCCGCCGGTGGCGGGTGCGCTCGCCGCTGAGCCCCGAGGCGAGCGTGCGCCTGGAGACGGAGCACCTGGTGCTGCGCTGCTTCACCCCCGCGATCCGCTCCCGGCTGCCCTTCCTCGTGCCCACCGCGGCGGGCTCGGTCGAGGACGGGCACCTGCACGCCTTCGTGCACTCGCACATCGAGGGCGCGCCGCTGGACATCGACGAGCTCGCCCGCATGGCCTCCGCCCCGGACCCGGAGCACCACCGGCACGTCCCCAGCGCCGAGCCGCCCCCCACCCTGAGCGTGCAGCTCGGGCGCCTGCTGGCCGCGATCCACGCCCTGCCGCCGGCGCTGGTGCTGGACGCGGACCTGCCGAGCTACACGGCCGAGCAGTGCCGGCAGCGGCGCGTGGTCGAGCTGCGCCGGGCCGCCGCCACGGGCCGGGTGCCCGCGGCGCTGCTGCACCGGTGGGAGCAGGTCCTCGAGGACCGGGCCGTGTGGCAGTTCCCGCCCCGGGTGGTCCACGGCGACCTGCAGGAGGACGACCTGCTGATCTCCCGCGGCCGGGTGCGCGGGGTCACCGGCTGGACGGACCTGCACGTGGGCGATCCCGCGGGGGACTTCGCGTGGCTGCTCGCGGCGCGGGACGCCCGCCTCGCCGAGGGCGTGCTGGGGGCCTACGCCGCGGCCTGCCGCCGCACGTCGTTCCAGGCCCCGGACCGGGAGCCGGACCCGCATCTGCTGGACCGTGCCCGGCTGGACGCGGAGCTCGCCCTCGCGCAGTGGCTGGTGCGCGCGGTGGACCGCGGGATGGACGGTCTCGTGGCGGACGCGGAGCAGATGCTCGACACGCTCGCCCAGGACGTCGCCCGGCGCTCCGCCGCGGAGGCGCAGGCGACCGGGGCGCCGGCCGCCGGGGAGGCGGCGGCCCCGGACGGGGAGTCCGGGGACAGCACCGGGGACCGGGACACCGGGGACAGTGCCGGGGACAGGGCACGAGACGCGGCTGACGGCGGCGTCCCGCGCCCGGCGGCGGGGCCCGGACGGACCGCGGGTGCGCCGCCGGCGGACGGGCCCGGTCAGGACCGCAGCACCACGTCGTAGGCCTCGCGGATCACCGCCTCCAGCTCCTCGGCCCCGGAGAGGTCGTGCGGGCGGACCACCCGGTCCTCGGCCACGTAGTAGAACGCCGCGGTCACCTCCTCGAGCGGGATGCCCCGCAGGCGGGACCACGCGAGCCGGTAGACGGCCAGCTGCGCCGAGCGCTCCCGCAGCTCCCGTCCGGCCGGTGCCCGCCCGGTCTTCCAGTCGACGAGCTCCCACGTGCCGTCGCCGTTGCGGAACACCGCGTCCACGCGCCCGCGCACCGTGATCCCGGCGATCGGGGTCTCGAGCGGGAACTCCACGGCGTGCGGCTGCCGGTCCGCCCAGGGGCTCGAGCGGAACGTCGCCGCGAGCTCGGGAAGGTCGTAGGCCTCGTCGACGTACTCGTCGGCCGTGCCGGGCAGCTCGCCGACGTCGAAGATCGCGGAGCTGCCGTAGTACTGCTCGATCCACGCGTGGAAGGTCGTGCCGCGCCGGGCGGCGGTGCCGGGCCGCCGGGGCATGGGGCGCCGCAGACCCGAGACGACCTCGAGCGGGTCGCGGGCCAGCGCGACGAGCGTCGACGCGGAGACGTGGGACGGCATGGGCACGGACCGCTCGGCCCGTGCGTCCTCGTGCCGGGCCAGCAGGATCCGGGCCTCCTCGGACCAGCGCCGCGGGTCCGGTGAGCGTCCGTCGCGCTCCCCGGCGCCGAGCAGGTCCTCGACGTCGAGGTCCGCGGTGTCCTCGAAGCCGCGCTCCCGGACCGCCCGGGCGGCCCGCTCCAGGCGGGACCGGCGCCCGAGGTGGGCCGGCGGGCTCACCCGCACGGTCTCCGTGCCGTCCTCCCCCGTGACCGTCTCGGTGATCTCCGGGCCCTCCAGCGGGTCGTAGGGCCACGGCGCGCTCAGCACGGTGGCGGCGGCCGGGTTGCGCGCCCCCTCGGGCACCTCGGCCCACGGCCCGAGCCGGACGGCCGGTGCCGCCCCCTCGGTCAGCGGCGCCAGCTCGGCCACGAAGCGGGAGGGCTCCTGCCCCTTGGCGGCGGTGCCCCGGAAGACGGTGCTGGAGAGCTCCAGCACCGACCGGGCACGGGTCACCGCCACGTACGCCAGCCGCCGCTCCTCGTCCTCGGCGTGCTGCGCCGCGAGCTCGACGAACTCCGTGTGGGACTCCTCGAGGGCCTTGAGGTCGGTGGTGTCCACGGACCACTGCGGCAGGAACCGGGCGTCCCCGCGCAGCGGCCACGCGAGGGCGCCGGTGTCGAGGGTCCAGCGCGCGGGGTTGTCGGTCGGGAAGTTCTTGGCGTTGAGGCCGGGCACGTAGACGTGGTCCCACTCCAGGCCCTTGGACGAGTGCACGGTGACCAGCTGCACGGCGTCGTGCCGGGTGCGGTCGGGACCCGGCTCGAGCCCGTTCTCCTCCGCCAGCGTGACGTCGAGCCAGGCGAGGAACGCCGACACGTCGCCGGTCGCGGAGGAGGCGGTGAAGGACTGCGCCGCCTCCTGGAAGGTGTCCAGGTTGCGCCGCGCCTGGTGGGACGAGCGGTGCGGGTGCGCGGCGACCTCGATGTCGAGGCCGAGGACCGTCTCGATCTCGTGCAGCAGGCTGGGCAGGTCGTCGGAGAGGTAGGAGCGCAGGTGCCCCAGCTCGGCCCGCAGCCTGCCGAGCCGGTGCCGGGCGGCCTCGGACAGGGTCCGGCCGTGCGCGGAGGTCCAGCCCGGGCGAGGGAGGGTCTCCAGCGCCTCGACCAGCGAGGCGTGGTCGGAGAGGTCCGGCTCGACCAGGGCCTCCTCCTCCGCCTCCTCCGCGGTCACGGGGCTCTCGAGGTCCTCCGGCCGCCCGGCCTGCGCGGCCTCGGTCCGGCGTCGCTCCAGGTGCGATGCCCAGTCGGACAGCACCATGAGGTCCCGGGCCCCGATCCGCCACCGGGCCCCCGCGAGCAGGCGCACCAGGGCGTCCGAGCGGCCGGGGTCGTCCAGCACCCGCAGCGTCGCGACGACGTCGGAAACCTCCGGGGTGCTGAGCAGCCCGCCGAGGCCCACGACCTCGTAGGGGATGCCGCGGGCGGCGAGCTCCCGGCGCACGGGCTCGATCTGGGCCCGCTTGCGGCACAGCACCGCCATGGTGGGCATCTCGTCCTCCGGGTCCCCGCGGCGCTCCTCGCGGCGGGCGCCGATCTGCTCGGCGAGGGCGGCCGCCTCCTCGACGTCGGTCGCGTACCGGCTGAGCCGCACGTGCCCGGGACCGGCGCCGGGCCGGGGCGTGAGCTCGGGGACGGTCAGGGAGGACGCCCCCCGCGCCCACGCCGGCAGGGTCCGCAGGGGGGCGGCGAGGGTGTTGGCGACGTCGAGGATGCCGGCGTCGTTGCGCCACGCCGTCGTGAGGAAGCTGGGCTCCCCGTCCTGGCCGGGGGCGACCGGGAAGGAGTCGTAGAAGCCGAACAGCTGGCCGGCCGAGGCCCCGCGGAAGCCGTAGATCGACTGCTGGGGATCACCCACGGCCATCACGGAGTGGCCCTGCCCGAACAGGGCCGCGAAGAGCCGCAGCTGGGCGTGCGAGGTGTCCTGGAACTCGTCGAGGAGCACCACGCGGTGCTGCTCCCGCTCGGTCCGGCGGGCGGCGGGGTCCTGCTCGGCCAGCCGGGCCGCCGCGGAGAGCAGGTCCCCGAAGTCCATGGCCTGGGCCTCCTCCTTGCGCCGGGCGAAGTCGGCCACGAGCTCGGCGAGCACCCACGCGGTGCGCTGGTTCTCCTCGACCTTCTTCAGCGACGCGCCGAGGGTCTTCTTCCGCCGGCCCGGCGGGGTGGTGGCCAGCTCGCCCAGGAGCCCGGCCGCGAAGCGCTCCACGGCCGCCGGGTCCACGAGGTGCTCCGCGCAGGCCGAGGCGAGGTCGAGGACGGCGCGGACCATGGTGGACTTCGCGGGCATGGCCTCGAGCAGCTCCCCGGTCCACGCCTCGACGGTCTGGGCGGCGATCTGCCACGTCCGGGCCTGGCCCAGCAGCGTGGTGTCCGGCTCGATGCCGATCCGCAGCCCGTAGTTGCGCACGAGGGTGTTGGCGTAGGAGTGGTAGGTGCTGACGGTCGGGTCCTGGGGCGCGGCCGGGACGTCGTCGTCCTCGGCGCCGGCGGGCGCCACGAGCCCCTCGGCGCGCAGGCGTGCGAGCCGGGAGCGCATCCGCTCCCCCAGCTCCCCGGCGGCCTTGCGGGTGAAGGTGACGCCGAGGACCTGGTCGGGGGCCACGATGCCGTTGGCCACGAGCCACACGACCCGGTCGACCATGGTGGCGGTCTTGCCCGAGCCCGCGCCGGCGACCACGAGCCGGGGCGAGAGCGGGGCGGAGATCACGGCGGACTGCTGCTGCGTGGGGCGGTTGCCGCCGAGCAGCTCCGCGAGCTCCTCGGGGCTGTACCGGGGGTCGACGCCGCCGTAGGGGTGGTCCGGGTCGTGCCCGGTCCGCGCGGCGGGGGTGGCGGGGGCCTCGGTCATGGGGGCTGGGTCCTCCTGCGCTCCGGGGGTGGTGGCGCCGGGGCGCCCGGCGTGGGGTCCGGCGGACCCGGGTGCGGTCCTCACGGCTCGCTCACCTGCCGGCCCTCGGCGCACAGGGGGCAGATCTGCGGCAGCCGGCACCCGTGCCCGCCGAAGGCGCCCTCCGCCTGGTCGTGGCGGGAGACGAAGCGCTCCCCGGCCACCAGTTCCGCGGCGCGGGTGATCAGGTCCCGCGCCCAGGTGTCCGCCGGGTCCAGTGGGTCCTGCTGCTGCACGGAGGGGGACTTCGCCCGGGTCCCGAGCTGGACCAGGAGGGCACCGCCGGAGAGCTCCGTGACCGTGCCGCCGGGCAGCTCCAGGACGGCCTCGTCCTCGCCCGCGACCATGGCCGTCCCCGCGCCCGCGGACAGCGCCACCTGGTAGGCCGCCAGCTGGGGGTGCTCGGCGATCTTCGCCCCGGCCGGCTGGTTCCGGCCGGTCTTCAGGTCGACGACGACGTAGCGCCCCTGCTCGTCGAGCTCCAGCCGGTCCACGCGTCCGCGGAGCAGGGCGTCCCGGGCCCGTCCCTGGACGAGCACGCTGAAGGAGCCCTCCACCGAGGCCAGCCGCCGGCCGTGCCGGCTGCGGGCGTCCACCACGTACTGGGCGAACTTGCGCAGCATCTGCCGGGCGCGCTCCAGCTGCACCGCGGACTCCCACGTCTCCGGCAGCCCCAGCGTGGGCCAGCGGCGTTCGAGCTCGGCCACGAGCTCGGACCCGGAGGCCTCCGGCAGCTCCTCGGCGATGGCGTGCACGAGGGAGCCGAGGCTGCGACTGAGGTCGGTGGCGGCCTCGGCGCGGGAGGCCGCGACGAACCAGTCGAGCGGGGACCGGTGGATGGTCTCGATCCGCGACGGGGAGACGGGCACCGGGACCCCGTCGTCGAAGACCGGGGCCGTGCTGGAGAGCTCCGCCGCGCCCCACCAGGTGTCGGGGTGCGCCCCGGGCACCGGGCGCGGGGACGAGGCGATGCGGTGCAGCAGCCGTGCGGCGGCCTCGGCGCGCACGGGGTCCTCGTCGTACAGCTGCACCCACTGCCGCAGCTCCGCCACCAGGGCGCGCAGGGTCATGGGCCGGGGGGCGTCCACGACGGCCCGGACGCCGTCCCCCGGGCCCGTGCCCGGCGGGTCGACGAGGTCCAGGAACTCGGAGGGCTGCTGGTCCTCGTCGGAGGCCGCCGTCACCACGAGCGTGCCCCGGCTGCGGGAGACCGCGGCGGAGAAGGAGCGCAGCTCGTCGTGGCGGACCTCGCGCATCCGGGTGACCGGGGTGACCCGCGAGGCCTGCTCGACGCCGAGGTCCAGGGCGTCCGTGAGCAGGTCCGCGGCCAGCAGCTGCCCGCGCAGGCGGGTGTTCGGCCACACGCCCTCCTGGACCCCGGCGACGAAGACGACCGGCCACTGCCGGCCGGCCGAGGTGGCCGGGGTCATGATCTCGACGGTCTCGTCGGTCGGGGCGCGGGCGGCCAGGGTGTCCATGGGCAGCTCCTGGCTGTCGATGTAGTCCAGGAACTGCGCGGGGCTCGCGCCGGGCAGGTGGTCGACGTAGCGCTCGGCCGCCTCGAACAGGCCGACGACGGCGTCGAGGTCGCGGTCCGCCCGCTCGCCCGCGGGTCCGCCCTCCAGGGCGCGGCGGCGCCAGGACTCGGCCACCCCGGCGGCCTCCCACAGCGCCCACAGGACCGTCTCCGCGGTGGCGCCCTCCTCGCGCAGGGCGCGGCGGCCGGCCGTGAGCATCCGGGCGATCCTGCGGGCGGGCCCGGAGCGCACTCCCGCGGCGTCCAGCGCACCGGGGGCCACGAGGGCCTCGACGAGCAGGTCGTCGCTGGTCCGGCCGCCGCCGGCTGCGAGCTCCTCGCCCCGGAGCCGCTGGCGCAGCCGCCGGACGTCCATCGGGGAGGCGTTGCCTATCCGGGAGGACAGCAGCTCCACGGCCGCCTGCACCGTGAGGGCGGCGAAGTGCCCGCCCCCGTCCCGCTCGGCGGCCGCGGCGTCCGCCTCGGTCACGATCCGCAGGGCGCCCAGCAGCGGGCGCACCGCCGCCTCGTCCCGCACCGGTGTCTCGGCGGCGGACGTGCTGACGGGCACGCCCAGGGCCGAGAGCTGGCGCTCCAGGCTCTCCAGGTGGCGGCCGCTGCGCATGACCACGGCCATGTCCGCCAGGGGGACGTCCTGCACCAGGTGGCGCTCGAGGATCTCGTGGGCGATCCAGCGGGCCTCGTGCAGCGGGGAGGAGAGCACGACGGTGACGACCTCCCCCTCCCCCGCCACGTCGTCCGACGGTTCCAGCCGCCGCGGGTGCCGGGCGCCGGCCACGGCGGGGATGCGCTCCGCCACGCGCTGCCAGACCTCCGCCACCGCCGGCGGCATCCGGCGGCTCTCCCCCAGCAGGTGCCGCTCGAGCGGGCGGCCGGGCTCGGCGAGCCGGTCGTCGAGGGTGCGGAGCAGATCGGGCCGGGCTCCGCGGAAGCCCTGCACCACGGTGTCCGTGCAGGCGGTCAGCACGGCGTCCCGGCCCCGGCAGAGCACGGCGAGCAGCCGGTGGATCGAGGGCGTCGCCTCGTGGAGGTCGTCCACGAGCACCAGGTCGAGGCGCTCATGCTCGGCCCGCAGCAGATCCGGCTTCTGCTCGAGGACCCGCGCGGCCTCGGTCACCAGGGCCGAGGGGTCGTAGGACTCGGGCATCCGCAGCCGGCGCACGGCCTGGTACTCGGCGCGCATCGCGGCGGCGGCGGACCAGTCCGGGCGGCCCAGCCGGCGGGCGAGGTCGCGCAGCTCCCCGGGCGCGAGGTCGTACTCGGACATCCGGTCGAACAGCTCGCGCACCTCCTGCCGGAAGCCCCGCGTGCCCAGCGCCTCCCGCAGGTCCGCGGGCCAGACGACGGCGGCGCCCTCCCCCGCGGCGTGCCCGGCCATGAGCTCGCCGATCAGGACGTCCTGCTCGGGGCCGGACAGCAGCTTGGGGCTGTGGGCCACGCCGGGCAGCAGGCCCTCGTTCTGCGCCCGCCGGAGCAGGTCGAAGGCGTAGGACTGCCAGGCGCGCACCGGCGGGGTGCTCATGGTCGCGGACACGGAAGCGGTGAGCTCGTCCCGCACCCGGGCGGCGGAGAGCCGGGAGGGGGTGAGCACGAGCAGCCGGTCCGGGTCCAGGCCCGCCCGGATCCGGCGTGCCGCCAGCTCCACGAGCACCCGGGTGCGCCCGGTTCCGGGCCCGCCGAGCACGAGACGGGGCCCGCACCCGGCCGGCAGACCGGCCACGGCCTCCTGCTCGGGGGCCGGTTGCCACGGCGGCCGGGCGGGGCCGGCGCCGGACGGGGGCACGAGGTTCCAGCGCACCGGCCCCGCCCCGGGCGCCGCGGCGGTGCTGGTCGTCTGGGTGCTGTCCTCGGAGTGCCGCATGGGTCTCATCCCATCACGGCACTCCGACGGGATAACGCCACCGGCCGCGGCCACCCGTCAGGAGACATCCTGGGCCCCGGCCGTCGCCGGGGCGAGGACGTCCAGCAGCTCCCCGATCTCGTGGGCGGCGATGGCCGGGTGCCGGAAGGGCCGGTGACCGTCGACCGTGTAGTGGCTGCGGCGCCCGGTGCGGTGGCGGCGGAGGTAGCCGGCGGACTCGAGGTCCTTGAGGATCGCCAGCGTGGCGCGCGTGGTGATGCCCACCCGGGCGGCGATCTCGCTGACCCGGGCGTCCTGCGACTGGGCCACGGCCAGCAGCACGTGGCCGTGGTTGGTCAGGAAGGTCCAGGGCGGTCGGACGACCGCACCGGCGGGCGCGGGTCTCCGGGTCCGCCCGTCGCGCGGGCCCTCGTCGCGCGGCGGGACGGGAGCCGGCGCGTCGAGGTCCGGTACGTCGAGGTCCGGCGGATCGGGAGCCGGGGCGCCGGGGGCGGCCGAACGGGTCACGGCGAGCTCCTCCCGTGCAGCGGGCGGGTCACAGCTGGTCCAGCCGGCGGGAGCGCGCCGGGCGGTGCACCGCGAGCGGGGCGGCCGCCCCGAAGGCCACGAGGACCACGCCGGGTCCGTGCTCGACCGTGGGCACGGGCAGCTGGACCGGGGTGACCACCACCGGGGCCCCGGCCCGGTGCGCCGCGTGGGCCAGGGCGATGGCGCGGGCCTGCCGGGGGCCGCTGAGGCCGCAGCTGCGGTGCCAGACCACCTGCACCCGGAACGGCACGCCGGAGGCCTCCAGGACCGGCAGGGCGCGGGCGGCGACGGCTCGCGCGTCCTGCAGCGCCTCCTCGTGCACGTGGCGGCCGATGACGGCGTCGTCGGTGAACGCCGACCGGAGCATCGGCACCAGCAGCAGCGGCCGGCCCGCATCGGCGGCGATCCGGGCGGCTCGTCGGGCCACCGCCGCGGCCTCGGGGCCGTCGGTGATCACCGCGGCGACCGGGTGCCGGGCTCCGGTGGCGGAAACGTTCATCGGGCTTCTCCCTCGTGCTGTCGGTCGTGGTCGTCCCGGGCCCCGGGCCGGGACCCGCCCTCGGCGCCGCGGCCGGACGGGACGGCGGCGTCGTGGGTCTGCCCGGCCCGGCCCCGCGCGGGTCGGCGCCACAGCGGCTCGAGCGCGGCCGTCTCCTCCTCCGAGGCGGTGCGGAAGGGCGGGACGGGCGGGGCGGGAAGGGCGCGGCGGCCCTGGCCGCGGGTGGCGCGCAGGCTGGCGGCGATCGAGACGGTGAGGATCGTGGCGACCACCGCCAAGGAGATGCTGGTGGGGATGTAGACGATGTCGATCTTCAGCAGCATCTTGAGCCCCACCCAGACCAGCACCAGGGCCAGGCCGACCTTCAGGTACACGAAGCGGTGGATCAGGTCCACCAGCAGGAAGTACATCGCCCGCAGCCCCAGGATCGCGAAGGCGTTGGCCGTGAAGACCAGGAACACCTCCTCGGTCACCGCGAAGATCGCCGGGATCGAGTCCACCGCGAAGACGACGTCGGTGACCTCGATCAGCACCAGCACCGCCAGCAGCGGGGTGGCCAGCAGCACCCCGCCGCGGCGGACCAGCAGCTTCTGCCCGTGGTAGGTGTCGGTCATCGGCACGAAACGGCGGAACAGGCGCAGGACGGCGGACTGGTCCGGCTCCAGGTGCTGGTCGCGCTGGCGGATCATCCGCCACCCGGTGTAGAGCAGGAACGCGGCGAAGACGTAGAGGATCCAGGAGAAGTTCTGGATCAGCACCGCCCCGGCGGAGATAAAGATCCCGCGGAACACCAGCGCCCCGAGCACCCCCAGGAACAGCACCCGGTGCTGGAACTGCCGCGGCACCGCGAAGTAGCTGAAGATGATCGCCCAGACGAACACGTTGTCCACCGCCAGGGACTTCTCGATGAGGTAGCCGGCGAAGTACTGCTGGCCGAATTCCGCCCCCCATCCCCACCAGACGAGAGCTCCGAAGCCGACGCCGAAGGCAACCCACACCCCTGACCACAGGGCCGCCTCCCGCACCCCGATCACGTGGGCGTGCCGGTGGGCGAACAGGTCCACGGCCAGCATCAGCACGATGAAGCCGAGCACCGCGGCCCAGATCCAGAACGGGACGTCCATCACAGCACCTTCCGATCGATCCGATCGGAGGTCTCTCCCGGCCCGGTCCGGGCCCGCCCGCCGGACCCCTCCCGGGGCCGTAGTGACGACGGTGCGCTGGTGGGATACTCCCCTCCCTGCTCCGACAAGTGAAGCACTGTTCACCTGTCGGGGCAAGACCCCGCAGGGACCACGCGCGAGGCGGCGCTCGGCGGGCGCCGCCGTGGCCGCGACCGTGCACCGCCGGGGCCCGTGCGGCACGGGGGCGGATCCGCCGCCGGGCACGGCCGGCCGTGCCCGGCGGCGCGGCGTGGCGGGTCCGAGGGGGCCGGTACGGTGGGTCCATGTCCTCGCCCTCACGCCCTGCCGAGCCCACCGACCAGCCTCCCCTGTTCGACGCCGCGCCGCTGCGCGCCCCGGCGACGGTGCCCTCGGCGGCCGGCGCCGACGCGGAGCAGGACGTCCTGTTCGAGCTCGACCCTCCGCCGGTCGCGCCCGGCGCCGCCCCGGCGTGGACCGAGGGTCCGCGGGCGGCCTTCGACCTGGAGACGACCGGACGGGACCCGCACACCGCCCGCATCGTCACGGCGTCCGTCGTGCGCACCGACGCCTCCGGCACGGTGACGGACCAGTGGGAGTGGCTGGCGGACCCGGGGGTGGAGATCCCGGAGGAGGCGGCGGCCGTGCACGGGGTGAGCACCGAGCAGGCCCGCGCCGAGGGCCGGCCGGCGGCCGACGTGGTCACGGAGATCGCCGGGGTCCTGGCCGAGCTGTTCGCGGCCGGGACGCCCGTGCTGGTGTTCAACGCCTCCTACGACTTCACGGTCCTCGCCCACGAGGGGCGCCGGCACGGTGTCGAGGTGCCGCAGCCGTTCCCGGTGCTCGACCCCTACGTCCTGAACAAGCAGGTGCACCGGTACCGGCGCGGCAAGCGCACCCTCGGGGCGCTGTGCGAGGAGTACGGGGTCGAGCTCACCGCCGCGCACACCTCGGCGGCGGACTCGGTGGCCACCGAGCGGCTCGCGGTGCTGATGGCGCGGCGGTTCCGCGAGCTCGTGCGCCCGGCCGCCGAGCTCCACGAGGACCAGGTGGGCTGGGCGGCGGAGCAGGCCGCGAGCCTGCAGGAGTACTTCCGGCGCACCCGGCCCGACGCCGTGGTGGACGGCGCCTGGCCGCTGCGCCGCCCCGAGGACGCCTGAGCGTCCCCGGCGCGGTCCTCGCTCAGGCGGCCGGCCGGGCCTCGGCGGCGGCCCGCGCGGCCGCGGGCAGGGCGGAGACGATCCGGTCCATGGCGGCGTCGTCGTGGGCGGCGGAGAGGAACCACGCCTCGAACACGGACGGGGGCAGGTACACGCCCTGGTCCAGCATCGCGTGGAAGAAGGCCGGGTAGCGGAACGTCTCCTGCGCCCTGGCCTGCGCGTAGTCGCGCACGCCCGTGGCCGCGGTGCCGAAGGACACCGAGAACAGGTTGCCCGCCGACTGGATCGAGTGGTCCACCCCGGCCTCGTCCAGCGCGGCGCGCACGGCCTCCTGCAGCTGGGCCGACCGGCGGTCGACGGTCTGGTAGGCGATCCGGTCCGCGGTGCGAAGCGTCGCCGCGCCCGCGGCCATCGCCACCGGGTTCCCGGACAGCGTGCCCGCCTGGTAGACGGGACCCAGCGGCGCCAGGTGGTTCATCACCTGGGCGCGGCCGCCCACCGCGGCCGCGGGCAGCCCGCCGCCGATGACCTTGCCGAACATGAACAGGTCCGGCTCCCAGCCGTCCTCGCCGGCCGCGGTGAGGCCCCAGTATCCGGCCTCGTGCACACGGAAGCCGGTCAGCACCTCGTCGAAGATCATCAGCGCGCCGTGCTCGCGCGTGAGCCGGCGCAGCCCCGCGTTGAAGCCCTCGAGGGGCGTCACGACGCCCATGTTGGCGGGTGCGCCCTCGGTGATGACGGCCGCGATCCGGCCGGGATGGGCGGCGAAGGCCTCCTCCACGGCGGCGAGGTCGTTGTAGGGCAGCACGAGGGTCTCGGCGGCGGTGGCCGCGGTGACCCCGGCCGAGCCGGGCAGCGCCAGGGTCGCGACGCCGGAGCCCGCCTCGGAGAGCAGGGAGTCCACGTGGCCGTGGTAGCAGCCGGCGAACTTCACGATCAGGTCCCGGCCGGTCACGCCGCGCGCCAGGCGGATCGCGGTCATGGCCGCCTCGGTGCCGGTGGAGACCATGCGCAGCTCGTCGATCGCGCCGATCCGGTCGACGACCAGCTCGGCGAGCTCGGTCTCGCCGCGGGTGGTCGCCCCGAAGGACAGGCCCCGCTCCACGGCCTCGTGCACGGCCTCGATGACCGCGGGGTGGGAGTGGCCGATGAGGGCCGGCCCCCACGAGCTGACGAGGTCGACGTACTCGCGGCCGTCGACGTCGGTGAGGTACGGGCCCTTGGCGGCGGTGATGAACGGCGGGGTGCCGCCCACGGAGGCGAAGGCGCGCACCGGCGAGTTGACCCCGCCGGGCATGACCTTGCGGGCTCGGTCGAAGAGTTCCTGGGAAACGCTCATGGGTTCTGTCTGCTTCCTTTCGCCGGGGGTGCCGGCTCGGGGGAGGATGGGGTTCAGGAGAGGCCGTTCTCCTCGCGGAACCAATCCGCGAGCTCGACGGCGAAGTAGGTCAGCACGGAGTCGGCCCCCGCGCGGCGGATGGAGAGCACGGACTCCTGGACGGCGGCCCGCCGGTCGATCCACCCGTTGGCCGCGGCGGCCTCGATCATGGCGTACTCCCCGGAGATCTGGTACGCGGAGACGGGCACCGGGGAGACCTCGGCGACGTCGCGCAGGATGTCGAGGTAGCTCATGGCAGGTTTGACCATGACCATGTCGGCGCCCTCGTCCAGGTCCAGCTGCAGCTCGTGCAGCGCCTCGCGCCGGTTGGCGGGGTCCATCTGGTAGGTGCGCCGGTCGCCCTGCAGCTGCGAGTCCACCGCCTCCCGGAAGGGGCCGTAGAACGCCGAGGAGTACTTCGCGGAGTAGGCCAGGACGGCCACGTCGGGCCGGCCCGCCTCGTCGAGGGCGGTACGGATCACCCCGACCTGGCCGTCCATCATGCCGGAGGGGCCGAGCACGTGGGCGCCCGCCTCGGCCTGCGCCACGGCCATCCGGCCGTAGATCTCCAGGGTCGCGTCGTTGTCCACGGTCCCGTCCTCGGCCAGGACGCCACAGTGCCCGTGGTCGGTGAACTCGTCGAGGCACAGGTCTGCCATGACCACGGTGTCGTCGCCGACCTCGGCGCGCACGGCGCGCAGGGCACGGTTCAGGACGCCCTCGGGGTCGCACCCCGCGCTGCCCCGGGCGTCCCGCTGCGCGGGCACGCCGAAGAGCATGATCCCGCCCAGTCCCTTGGCCGCGACCTCGGCCGCGGCGCGGCGGAGCGAGTCCATGGAGTGCTGGACGACGCCCGGCATGGAGCCGAGCGGGGCGGGCTCGGTGAGTCCCTCCCGCACGAACACCGGGAGGATGAGGTCGGACGGGTGCACCCGGGTCTGGGCGGCCAGGCGCCGGACGGCGGGTGTGGTGCGCAGCCGGCGGGGCCGGGACACGAGGTCGTAGCGCGGGGTTCGGTCGGTCACGGGAGTCGTCTCCTCGGTCGGGGATGTCGTCGGTGTCGTCGGTGCCGGGCGCCGCGGCCCGCCGGGGTCCGCGAGGGCGCGGGCGAGGGCGGCGCGGACCGCCTCCGGGGTGGGACGGTCCGCCGCGTGGGCGGTCAGGCCGCGGTCGGCGGCCGCCTGCCGGGTCGGTTCGCCGATGGCCACGAGCGCGGTGCCCGCCAGCACGGCGGGGTCCTCGCCCACCAGCTCGGCGAGGTGGGAGGGCGCGGTGAGCACCACTGCGTCGGCCTCGCCGGCGGCCAGGGCCGCCAGCAGCCCGGCCCGGTCCAGCGTCGGCACGGCGGCGGCGTCCGCCGCCGTCTCCGGCACGAGGGGCTCCGGGGCCGGCCACGGGACCGTGTCGTAGGCCGTGGCCGTGAGGACACGGTACCCCTTCGCGGCGAGGCCCGCCTCGAGGGTCGGCCGGGCCCGGCCGGAGAGGGGCAGCAGCACGGTGCCGGGGGCCGCTTCGACCGGCCAGTCCGCGAGCAGCCCCGCGGCCGAGTGCGCCGTGCCGGGGACGAGGTCCGGGGCCAGCCCCGCGTCCGCGAGGGCGGCGGCCGTGGCGTCCCCCACCGCCGCCACGCGCAGTCCCGCGCTCCGGGCCGCGGCCAGCCGCGCGCCGAGCCCGGGCGGGCCGGAGGCCCCGGTGACGGCCTGCAGGGCGCGCACGGTGTTGACCGAGGTCACCGCCAGCCAGGTGCGCCCCGCGGGACCGGGCGCCGCCGCGCGGTCCAGCAGCGCGGACAGCGCCGCGGTGTCCGCCGGCAGGGTCGGCTCGAGCAGCGGCGCGAGCCGGACGCGGACCCCGTCCGCGCGCAGCAGCGCCACGAGTTCCCGGGCCCGCCCGGCGGAGCGCGTGACGACGACCCGGGCCCCGCGCAGGGCACCGGAGCGGTCGTCGTGGCCGGGGCGCGGCACGGGTCTCAGAGCGTCAACCGGGCCAGCCGGCCGGCGCCGTCGGCGAGCAGCTCGTCGGCCAGCCGGGTGCCGAGGTCCCGGGCGGCGTCGACGGTGCGCTCCCGGGTGCTGCCGCCGCGGCGCAGCACCCGGCTGCCGTCCGGGTCGGCCACGACCACGTCGAGCACCAGCTCGTCGCCCCGGATCCTCCCGTAGGTGCCGACAGGGGCGGCGCACCCGGCCTCGAGACGGGTCAGCAGCGCCCGCTCGGCGGTCACGGCGAGCCGCGTCTCCAGGTGGTCCACCGCGGCCAGGGCGGTGGCCAGCGGAGCGTCCCCGGCGGCGTCCTCGGTCCGGCACTCCAGGGCCAGCGCGCCCTGGCCCGGTGCCGGGAGCATCACGGACGGGTCGATCAGCTCGGTGATCGCGTCCTGCCGGCCCAGCCGGTGCAGCCCCGAGGCGGCGAGGACCACCGCGTCGAGGTCGCCGGGGGCCACACGCGCCAGACGGGTGCCGACGTTGCCGCGGATGTCCACGATCTCCAGGTCCGGGCGGGCGGCGCGCACCTGCGCCGCCCGCCGCGGCGAGCCCGTGCCGACCTTCGCCCCGGCCGGCAGCTGCGCCAGGGTGAGCCCGTCGCGGGCGCACAGGGCGTCGCGGGGGTCCTCCCGCTCCGGCACCGCGGCCACCTCGAGACCGGGCACGGGGGTGGTGGGCAGGTCCTTGAGCGAGTGCACGGCCAGGTCCACCGAGCCGGCCAGCAGCGCCGCGCGCAGCGCCGTGGCGAAGACCCCGGTGCCGCCCATCTGGGAGAGCGGGCCGGTCAGGACGTCACCCTCCGTGCGGATCGTGACGAGCTCCGGCTCGAGTCCGCCCGCGGCCGCCACGGCGTGCGCGGCCGTGCCGGTCTGGGTCAGGGCCAGCTGGGAGCCGCGGGTCCCGACCCGGAGGACGGGCCGGTCCGCGGCGGTCTCGGCCGTCACGCGTACCGCACCTCCCCGGACTCGTCGAGATCGACGGGGATCGGGTCGCCCTCGGGACGCTGGGCGATGGTCGGGCGCGGGCCGGCGGCGCCCCGCAGCACCTTGACGCAGCAGTCCGGGGCGCAGTCGTCGAACCACGTGCCCTGGGCGCACGCGGAGACCCGCGGCGGCGCGGCGCGGCCGGCGACCCGCTGCTCGACGAGGTCGGCCAGCCCGGACACGAAGGCCGGGTGCGTGCCGGCGGTGGGGGTGCGGACGGCCGGCAGGCCCAGCCGCTCACAGGTCTCGAGGGCCTCCGTGTCGAGGTCCCACTTGACCTCCATGTGGTCGGAGACGAAGCCCAGCGGCACCAGCACCGCACCGGCGACCCCGCGCCCGGCGACCTCCTCGAGGGCGTCGTTGACGTCCGGCTCGAGCCACGGCACCTGCGGGGGCCCGGAGCGGGACTGGTAGACGAGGTCCCAGGTGTGGTCCCCCAGCTCCTCCGGCCCCACGCGCTCGAGCACGGTGCGGGCGACGGCGAGGTGCTGCGCCACGTAGGCGGAGTTCTCCTCGAAGTCCATCCGCGCCGGCCCGGACGCCTCGGCGTCGGTGGTCGGGATGGAGTGGGTGCAGAACAGGATCGCGATCCGTCCGCCCTCGGCGCCCAGCCGCTCCCGGACCTGTGCGAGGCCGTCCCGGAGGCCTTCGACGAAGGGCTGCACGAACCCCTCGGAGTCGTAGTACTGGTGCACCTTGTCGATGTGCATCTCGTCCCGCAGGCCGAGCTCTTCGAGCGCGACGCCGTAGTCCTCGCGGTACTGCCGGCACCCGGAGTAGCTGGAATACGCGCTCGTGGCCAGCACCAGCAGCCGGCGCATGCCCCGGGCGTGGCACTCCCGCACCACGTCTGCCACGTAGGGCGCCCAGTTGCGGTTGGCCCAGAGCACGGGCACGTGCATCCCCCGGCCCAGCAGCTCCGCCTCGAGGGCGGAGCGCAGCGCGCGGTTCTGGGCGTTGATGGGGCTCACGCCGCCGTTGGCCCGGTAGTGGGTGGCGACCTCCTCGAGCCGCTCGTCGGGGATGCCGCGGCCCTTCGTGACGTTGCGCAGGAAGGGCAGGACGTCGTCCTGGCCCTCGGGGCCCCCGAAGGAGGAGAGGATGACGGCGTCGTAGTCCTCGGGCGGGTGGGCCCGGGCGCGGGAGAGGTCGTTCTCGGCGGTCATCGCAGCACCTCCGCGATCTCCTCGGTGCCGATCCGGCGACCGGTGTAGAAGGGCGTCTCCTCGCGCACGTGCAGCCGGGCCTCCGTGTTCCGGAAGGCCCGCATCACGTCCACGAGGTCCACGAGCTCGGGCGCCTCCAGGGCCAGCAGCCACTCGAAGTCGTTGAGCCCGAAGCAGGCGATGGTGTTGGCCAGCACCTGGGGGTAGTCCCGGGCGGCCATGCCGTGGTTGCGCAGCATCTCGCCGCGGCGCTGGGGGTTCATGTAGTACCACTCGTAGGAGCGCACGAACGGGTAGACGCACACCCACTGCTCGGCCGGGACTCCACGGGCGAAGGACGGGGAGTGGTTGCGGGTGAACTCGGCGTCCCGGTGGACGCCCATCGCGTTCCAGACCTGGGCGGTGCCCGCGAGCAGGCCCGTGCGGCGCAGCCGGCGGACCGCCGCCTGCAGCGCCTGGGGGTCCTCGCCGTGCAGCCAGGTCAGGACGTCGGCGTCCTCGCGCATGCCGGAGACGTCGTAGACCCCGCGCAGCGTCACGCCCTCGGCGGACAGCTGCCCGACGACGCCGTCGAACTCCGCGGCGGCCCCGTCGGAACCGGCGGAGGCTCCGCCGGAGGGCCCAGCGGGCCGGGCGAACACGGTCCAGACGGCCCAGTGGAGCTGCTCCGCACCCCCGTCCTGCGCCTGTTCGGGCTCGGCGGCGGGTCGGCCGTCGTGCGACTGCGGCCTGGTGTCGTGGCTCAAGGATCAGTCCTTTCGTCGGGTGGGGTCGGTGTCGGTCCGGGCGGGTCCGGACCCGGGCGGCGCGGCGGCCTCCGGGACGCCGGCCTCGGCGAGGAGCGCGCGGACCTGGGAGCGGGTGTCGGCGACGACGGAGGCGAGTCCCGTGCCGGCCAGCCAGCCGCCGACGGCGACGGCGTCAGGCAGCTGCGCCAGCGCCCGGCGGAACTCCGTCACGCGGCGGGCGTGGCCGACCCCCGCGCGGGGCAGCGCCGAGCGCCAGCGCACGATGTCCGCGCCGACCAGCTGCGCCGGGCGCAGGGGCACCCCCATCAGGGTCGAGGCGTCGGAGAGCGCCAGCCGGATCAGCTGCTCGTCGGGCAGGGCGACCTCGGGGGGCACCGCGGAGGCGTCGGGCTGGGCGCGGCCGTAGGACAGGCGCAGCACGTGCCGGCCCGGGCCGGCGGCCTCCCGCAGCCAGTCCCACTTGGCACTGGCGTGGGTCAGGGCCTTCGCGCGCACCGCGCGGGCGTCCTCGCTGACGAGCAGGCCCGTGCCCCGGGGCGCGCCGTCCAGGCGCGGCTCGTCCACCACGAGGGTGGCGAGGGCCACCTGGGGGCCCGGTTCCGGGGTGAACCGCTGGAGCTCGTGGCGGTGTCCGGCCAGGAGCCGGACGGCGGTGGCGCCGTCCGTGGCCACGACCAGCAGCTCGCCGCGGGCCACAGCGGTCTTCTCGCCGCGGCGGGGCTGGCGCTGGATGACCATCCAGCCCTCGCGCCGGGGGTCGCGGTCCAGGGCGATGACGTCGTAGTCGGTGACCAGCTTCACGCCCGCGCGCTCGAGCTCGCGCACGAGCGCCTCGGACAGGGCGTTCATCCCGCCGCGCAGCCCGGCCACGTTCGCCCCCGCGGGCGCGGCGCGGCGCAGGGCCCCCGCCGCGGCGCCGAGGGAGCCGTGCTCGCGCAGGGCCCGGCGCAGGCCGGGCGCCACCGCGTCGACGTCGAGATCGTCGGGGTGGGCGGAGTGCACGCCCGTGGTGAACGGGGCGACGAGACGCTCCAGCACCCGGTCCCCCATCCGCGCCCGGACGAGACCGCCCAGGGAGTGCTCGGTCGTGCCGACGAAGGCGGGCAGCCGGCGGTCGAGGCCGGCCCGGAGCATGCCCGCGCGGCCGAGGGCCGCCCGCAGCCGCGGGGCGGTCGGGTCGGCGGGAATGCCGAGGATCCCGGAGTCGGGCGCCGGGACGGCACCCTCGGGCAGGAACAGCCAGGAGCCGCCCCGGCGGGGCTGCACCACGCGCTCGCCCAGCCCGAGCTCCTCCAGGAGGTCCGGCACCGCCCGGGAGCGCGTCGCGAAGGACTCCGCGCCGGAGTCCATGACGAGACCGGCGACCTGGTGGGCGCCGACGGCGCCGCCCAGGTGGTCCTCGGCCTCGACCAGCGTGACGCGCAGCCCTCGCGCGGCGAGGTCGTGGGCGGCCACCAGACCGGAGACGCCCCCGCCGACCACGAGGGCGGAGCGGGGCGGTGCCGTCCGTCCGGCGGGGCGGGGGCTCACGGTGTGCCCTCGCGCGGGGCCCGCTCCACCGGCTGGTCGTGGACGAAGCCCACGAGATCGGTCAGCACCCGGGGATCGGTCCCGGGCGGGACGCCGTGGCCGAGGTTCACGACGTGGCCGGGCGCCCGGTCCCCGCCGCGCAGGACCTCGCGCACGTGCTCGGTCAGCACCGGCCACGGGGCCGCGAGCAGGGCGGGGTCGATGTTGCCCTGGAGCACCGTGCGGCCGCCGAGCCGGCGGTTGGCCTCCTCGAGGGGCAGCCGGTAGTCGACGCCGACGGCGTCCGCCCCGGCGTCGCGCATGGCCGAGAGCAGCTCGCCGGTGCCGGTCCCGAAGTGGACGCGGGGCACGGCGAGGTCGGCCACGGCCCCGAGCGCGGCCGTCGAGTGCTCCAGCACGTGCGCCCGGTAGTCGGCCAGCGAGAGGGAGCCCGCCCAGGAGTCGAACAGCTGCACGGCCGAGGCGCCCGCCTCGACCTGGGCGCGCAGGAACGCCCCGGAGGTCCGGGCGGCCCACTCGGCCAGCGCCCGCCACGCGGCGGGGTCGGCGTGCATCATCGTGCGCGGCAGGAGGTGGTCCCGCGAGGGCCCGCCCTCCACCATGTAGGCGGCCACGGTGAAGGGGGCGCCGGCGAAGCCGATCAGCGGGGTGGCGCCGAGCTCCGCGACGGTGCGGGCGACGGCCTCCCGGACGGGGTCCAGGGCGGCGTCCGCCAGCTCCGGGAGCGCGACGACGTCCGCGGCGGTGCGGACGGGGTGCTCCAGGACGGGACCGCGACCGGGGACGATCTCGACGTCCACGCCGGCCACGCGCATGGGCACGACGATGTCGGAGAAGAAGATGGCGGCGTCCACGTCGTGGCGGCGCACCGGCTGGAGCGTGATCTCGGCGGCCATCGCCGGGTCGAGGCAGGCGTCGAGCATCGCGGTGCCCTGGCGCAGGCTGCGGTACTCCGGCAGCGAGCGGCCGGCCTGCCGCATGAACCACACCGGGCGGCGGTCGGGCGTGCGGCCGGTGAGCGCCTGCAGCAGCGGCGCGTCCATCGTCCCGGCGGCGCGCAGCGGGTGGCGCTCCGGCAGCGCCCCGAGCGATCCGGTCAGGCGGTCGAACGCCGCCGAGGGGTGGGTGCCGCCCGTGGGATGCCCGGGAACGGCTGCGGTCGACGTGTCCGGCGTGCTCGCCGTCTCAGGGGTGGTAGGCATAGTGCCTCCATTGTGCCAAGGAACACCGACGTCGTTTGCCGACGCAGCGTCACCGCCGGGGGTGAGCGGCCTCTCACGCGTCACCGGGGCACGCAATCGCGGTGACCGTCTAGTATGAATGGACTGTGGTCCTCTTCGCACTCGTCGCCTCCCACCAGAACGTCGATCTGAACACCGTTGCGCGTCTCAGCACCGGTGCCCTCGGCCTGTCCGAGGAGATGGTCGGCTCCGGCCGGCTCCAGGGGGCCGTCACCCTGTCCACGTGCAACCGGCTCGAGCTCTACGGCGAGCTCGAGCCCGCGCCGGGCGCCTCCCCGCGGGCCGCCCTGGACGAGGTCCTCTCCGAGCTCGCCGAGCAGATCGGCTACCGCTCCGGGCTGGATCCGGAGTTCGTCACCGGCTCGCTGCGGGTCTTCACCGACTCGGGCGCCGCGCGCCACCTCTTCACGGTCGTCTCGGGACTGGAGTCCGCCGTCGTGGGCGAGCGCGAGATCACCGGGCAGGTCCGGCGGGCGCTCAACGACGCCCAGCAGGCGGGGACCGTCTCGGGCCGGCTCCTGCGCCTGTTCGAGGCGGCCGCGCGCACGGCGCGGAAGATCGGCACGCAGACCGCGCTGGGTGAGAGGGGCCGGTCGATCGTCTCCGTGGCCCTGGACCTGGCCGACGACGTCACGGCCGGCACCTGGGCCTCGCGCCGGGCCCTCGTGTTCGGCACCGGCGCCTATGCCGGGGCGACCATGGCCGCCCTGCGCGACCGCGGCTGCGCCGACATCGAGGTGTTCTCCGGGTCCGGCCGCGCCGAGCAGTTCACGCAGAACCGCGGCGGGACCCCGGTGGAGCCCGCGGGGCTGCCCGCCGCCCTGGAGCGCGCCGACGTGGTGATCGGCTGCAGCGGCGGCTCCTCCCCCATGGGTGCCTCCGCGCTCCCCGCCGGACCGCGCACCGTCGTCGACCTGGCGCTCACCCGCGACTTCGACCCGGCCGTGGCGGACCTGCCGGGCGTGGACCTGATCACCCTCGAGTCGGTGCGCCTGGCCGCCCCCGAGGAGACCCGGGAGTCGGTCGAGGCCGCGACCGGGATCGTGGAGCACGCCGCCCAGGAGTTCGCCGCGAGCCAGGACGGACGGGACATGGACGCCGCGATCGTCGCGCTGCGCCGGCACACCATGGCCGTGCTGGACGCCGAGCTCGAGAAGGTCACGTCCCACCACGGCTGCACGGCCGCGAAGGAGCAGATCGAGCTGGCGATGCGCCGCATGGTCCGCTCCCTGCTGCACACCCCGACCGTGCGCGCCCGGGAGCTCGCCGCGCAGGGCCGGCAGGACGAGTACATCACCGGCCTGGAGGCCCTGTACGGCATCGAGGTCCCCGCCGCCCCGGCCGAGCGGACCGCATCCCCGGCCCCCGCTCCGGCCGCGGAGATCGACCACCGTCCGAAGGCGGCAGGGTAGGGCAGCATTTCGTGCGGCCGGCTCCGCCGGCCGGTTGAGGAGGAACGGTTCATGACTGAGACCAGGAGAGGCCGCCCCGCGCGCCTGCCGCGGGAGGCGCGCCGCCGGCAGCTGCTGGAGACGGCACTGACCGTGTTCTCCTCCAACGGCTACCACGGGTCGTCGATGGACGACATCGCGGACGCCGCCCAGGTGAGCAAACCGGTGCTGTACCAGCACTTCCCCGGCAAGCGCGAGCTGTACCTGGCGCTCGTCGACTACTACCTCCAGGAGCTCTCGGAAGCCCTCGTCGCCGCGCTGCGGGGCAGCGAGGTCAACCGCGAGCGGGTGGAGTCCATGCTGGACGTCTACTTCGGGTTCGTGGAGGCCAATCCGGAGGCCCACCGGCTGATCTTCGAGTCGGACCTGCTCGCGGATCCCGAGGTCGCCGAGCGGTTCGAGAACTTCCACCTGACGGTGGCCGACGCGATCGCCACGGTGCTCGGGCCCAACGCGGGGCTCAGCCACCCGCACGCGGTGCTCGTCTCCCGGTCCCTGACCGGCATGGCGCAGACCGCGGCGGTGCACTGGATCCGCAACCCGGGCACCGGCGGGCGGGCCGAGGCCCAGCGGCAGATCTTCCGTTTAGCTTGGGGCGGAATCTCGGTGCTCGACGAGGACTGGGAGTAGGCCCCTCCCTAGACTGACCGGGACGCACCCGCAGCCCCGCTTTCGAGGAGGACCCATGGAGATCAAGATCGGTGTTCAGCACGTCGCGAGGGAGATCGTCGTCGACTCCGCGCTCGAGGCGCAGGAAGCCGTCGAGCAGATCACCGCGGCCATCTCCTCCGGGACCCCGCTGACCCTCACGGACGCCAAGGGCAACGTGACCGTCGTCCCCGCGAACGTCATCGGCTACGCCGCCGTCGGCGCCGAGCAGAAGCGGCCCGTGGGGTTCATGCCCTTCACCAAGGACGACTGAGCGCCCGCCCGCCGAGCACGGCGGACCCCGGCCCGGCGACCGCACGGAGTGTGCGCGGTCGCCGGGCTACACTGTTAAGCGCACTGGATGACCGGTCGTACCCGCGATCCCACGAACGACAGACACCTTCTCGCCCCCGTTCCCGGCGACCAGGCCCCGCACGGCGGCCGCGCACGGGACCGGAGCCGGGTCCCACGATCCCGTGGCGCGCCCGGTCGGGGCGGCGCACGCTCGCGATCGGCTTCCACCCACCGCACGCCCCCGGCGGCCGCCACCACGGCGGCCCCAGGCCGGACCCCGGTCCGCGCCCCTGGCGCGGGCGTGCCCGAACGAAGGAACCCGCATCGTGACCGAAGACACCACCGACCGCAGCACCGACCACATCACCGACACCGTCCCCGAGGACCTCGCGGCCGGCGGGGCGGCGCCGGCCGGCACCCCCGACGTCGTCGTGGAGACCGACGAGCACCCCCAGCCGCTGCCGCAGGGCTTCGGCGAGTTCGGGGTGCGCCAGGACATCGTGGACTCCCTCGCCGCCGAAGGCATCGTCCACCCCTTCCCCATCCAGGCCATGACCCTGCCGGTGGCCCTGTCCGGGCAGGACATCATCGGCCAGGCGAAGACCGGCACCGGCAAGACCCTGGGCTTCGGCATCCCCGTGGTGCAGCGCGTGGTGGGCCGCGGCGACGCCGGCTGGGAGCAGCTGAAGAAGCCGGGCGCCCCGCAGGCCCTCATCGTGGTGCCCACGCGCGAGCTGGCCGTCCAGGTCGGGCAGGACCTCTCGACCGCCGCGCGGACCCGGGACGCCCGGGTCGCCACGATCTACGGCGGCCGGGCCTACGAACCCCAGATCGAGGAGCTGCAGCGCGGCGTCGAGGTGGTCGTGGGCACCCCGGGCCGGCTCATCGACCTCAACCGGCAGCGCCACCTCGACCTCTCCGCGGTGCGTGCCGTGGTGCTCGACGAGGCCGACGAGATGCTGGACCTGGGCTTCCTGCCCGACGTCGAGAAGCTGCTCGCGGCGGTGCCCGAGGTCCGCCAGACCATGCTCTTCTCCGCGACGATGCCCGGTCCCGTGGTGGCCATGGCCCGGCGCTACATGACCAAGCCCATGCACATCCGGGCCGCCGCTCCGGACGAGGGCGCCACCAAGAAGGACATCCGGCAGGTCGTCTACCGGGCCCACCAGCTCGACAAGGACGAGGTCGTGGCCCGGATCCTGCAGGCCGAGGGCCGCGGGCGCACGATCGTCTTCACGAAGACCAAGCGCGCCGCCGCCAAGCTGGCGGACGAGCTGATCTCCCGCGGCTTCGCCGCCGCACCGCTGCACGGCGACCTCGGGCAGGGGGCGCGCGAGCAGGCCCTGCGGGCCTTCCGCAACAACAAGGTCGACGTGCTCGTGGCCACCGACGTCGCCGCCCGCGGCATCGACGTCGAGGACGTCACCCACGTCATCAACTTCCAGTGCCCCGAGGACGAGAAGACCTACCTGCACCGCACGGGGCGCACCGGGCGCGCCGGCAACAAGGGCACCGCCGTCACGTTCGTGGACTGGGACGACGTGCCCCGCTGGCGGCTCATCGACAAGGCCCTCGAGCTGGGCATCCCCGAGCCGCGGGAGACCTACTCCTCCTCGGAGCACCTGTACGAGGACCTGGGCATCCCGAAGGGCACCAAAGGCCGGCTGCCCCGCTCCAAGCGCACCCACGCCGGGCTGGACGCCGAGGTGCTCGAGGACCTCGGCGAGCCGGGCGGGCGCAAGTCCGGCCCCCGCGGCGAGGGCCGGGGCGGGCGCTCCCGCGACCGAGACGCGACCCGCTCCGGCGGCGGGCCCCGCCGGGGCCAGGGCCGCCGGGAGGACCGCGGCGATGACCGCGGCG
>NZ_LDNX01000095.1:0-6037 GCF_001027955.1 Kocuria sp. SM24M-10
GGCCGCCGGGGACGGGCCTTCGTCCCCGTCCCCGGCGGCCGCCGCATCGCCGCTGACGGGACGGACACTGTCCCCATAAACGGCCACAGTTTCCGCGACGTGGCGGATGCAAGCGCATCTAGACTGGAGGTCACCTTCCGTCCCGGCAGAAAGGTTCGCACCCACCGTGGACACTCCTCTCGTCACTGCGGTGGCCGGCCTGCCGCGCGTCGTCCGCTGCCTCGATGCCCACGGGCGCCCGGTGAGCCTCTCCGGGCGCACGCTCAGCAGGTCCTCCACGCAGCTGCAGGACCTGCTCCGCAGGGCCTACACGGGTGCTCGCGGCGACGCGCCCACCGAGGAGCTGACGGTGTCCTTCCTCGAGGAGCAGGACGGGAGCCTGCAGCTGGAGTACCTGGTGGTGGACCGTGGCCGGCCCCACCGCGGGATCCGCGGCCGGCGTCGGGCCCGGAGACGTGCGCGGGACAGCCAGACCGCGCTGACGCAGGCGGCGCTCGTCGTGGCCGGTGCCGTGGACACCGTCGCCGTGCTCGCCTCGGCGAGCACGGCGCGGTGGGCCGACAGCGACAACCCGGACTTCGCCGACGTCGTGCTCGACGACGTGCGCACCGTCCGGGTGCCCGCCGCCGTGCGCGCACTGCTTCTGGACGAGACCGTCCTGGAGCTGCTACGGGGAGCACTGGCCATGTTCCTGGACGACGACGTGGAACGGCTGGTGATCGGCAGGGACCCGGAGCTGCAGGGCCGGTACCACGAGACGGTCGTCTCCCGCTCCCCCACCCTGCTGCGCTTCCTGGAGGGCGCCCCGCTGGCTCCCCTCGTCGGCGCGGACCCGGAGCGCAGCTGACCGTCTCGCCCAGCCGCCGCAACTGCGCGGCGACGCGCTCGGCCGGCGGCACCGGAAAAGTCCGCGGCGCACGGGACCTCCGGGTCGGGGAACGGCTGGAGAAACGGGCCAACGGGGCCTGCTTCAGCGCACTTCCCAGTTCCAGCGGTAGAGGAACGCCGACATCGCGTCGCGGTGGGTAGTGCTGAGCGGCCGGAAGGTGCGATCGGGCCAGCCGGTGGTCACGCCCTGCGCGGCGAGCCAGTGGATCTCCTGGTAGAAGTCCTGGCCGGAACGGACGTCCGTGAACCGCGAGGTGGCCGGGGCGGTGTAGGCGGGGGCCCCGGAGGCGCGGTAGAGCAGGGCGGCGGTCGCCTCCCGCGAGATCGGGTCCGCAGGGCGGAAGGTGCCGTCGGACCAGCCGTTGAGATAGCCGCGGGCCTTGGCCCAGTGAATCTCCTCGTAGAAGGGGTTCGCCCTGCCGACGTCCCGGAACTGCGAGGCGGCCGGGGCCGTGTAGGCCGGCGAACCCGCCTCGCGGTACATCACCGCGGCCATGGCGCCCCGCTCGATGTTCTGCAGCGGGCGGAAGGTGCCGTCCGACCAGCCGTTGAGCAGCCCGGTACGGTTGGTGTAGTGGACCTCCCGGCCGAACTGGCCCTCCGGCTGCACGTCCTTGAAGATTCGTGCGCGCGGGGTGTTCTTCACCGCGGTCTGCAGGTCCAGGTGCTTGAGGCCGCCGATGGTGACCGCGGAGTCCAGCAGGATCCGGCGGACCTGGTGTACGTCCAGCGTCGGGTCGAGCTCGCGCAGCACGGCCGCGGCGCCGGCCACGTGCGGTGCGGCCATGGAAGTGCCCTGGTTGCCCCCGTAGCCGGCCCGGTAGGGACCGGCGGCTCCCTGGTCCACGGTGGAGAGCACCGAGTACCAGTCGGCCCCGCCGGGTGCCACGAGGTCCACGGCCCAGCCCCAGTTCGAGTAGGAGGCCCGCTGGCCGGTGACCCCGGCGGCACCCACGGTGATGTTGTTCATGCAGGACGCCGGGGACGTGCCGGAGGCGTCCACGTTGTAGTTGCCGGCCGCGGAGACCACGATCGAGCCGCGCTGGTGGGCGGAGTCGATGGCCTCCTTCCAGGTGACGGAGCAGACGCCGGGGAAGTTGAGGGACAGGTTGATCACGTCGGCCCGCTCGGCCGGCGGGGCCATCCCGTCGACCCACTGGCCGGAGGCCCAGCGGATGCCGTTGGCGACGTCGGAGGCGTAGCCGGAACCGCAGGTGCCCAGTACCCGGACGGGCATGATCTTCGCCTGCGGCGCCACCCCGGCCACGCCGATGCCGTTGTTGGCCTCCGCGGCCGCGGTGCCGGCCACGTGCGTGCCGTGCCACGAGGACTTCGTCTCCCCGGCCCCGCAGGTGCCGGCCGAGCCGTAGTCGCCCTCGTCCCGGGGGTTCCAGTCGCTGCCGTTGCCGTCGCGCGAGCCGGCGTAGACGGACTGGCCGGCCGTGGTGGCCGTCCGGACCAGGTCGATGCCGGGCACGGCGTTGATGTCGGGATGGCTGATGACGCCGGTGTCGACGACGGCGATGATCTGCCCGGCGCCGGTGGCCCGGTCCCACGCCGGGGTCGCGTCGATGTTGGCGAGACTCCACATCGAGGGGAGGTAGGGGTCATCGGCCACGGCGGAGGCGGTGACGATCATGTCCGGCTCGGCGTACTCCACGGCCGGATCGGCCTCCAGCTGCGCGATGGCGCTCTGCAGGTCGTCGACCTCGACCTTCTCGCCGAGCTGGACGACCTTCGCGCCGTCGCCGGTGGTGCTGACCACCTCGGCGACGATGTCCCCCGGCTCGGCGTCGGTGTTCTCCTCCACCGCCGTCTCGACCGACTGCTGGACGTCCTCGTCGGAGGCCGGGGCCTGGGCGGAGGCGGCCCCGCCCGTGGCGTCCTCGGCGAGCTTCACGATCAGCCGGTCGGTGGGCTCGGGCGTGGCGTCGGTGCTGCGGGGGACGCTGGGCTCGGCGTCCCGGACCGCGGGGGTGGGGAACTCCACGGCGGCGGCCGGGATGGTCGGGGACAGCATCAGCAGGCCTGTCAGGGCGGCAACGGCAGTGCGGGATCGGCGCATGGGTGAGTACTCCGGGGGTCAGCCTTGTCGGGGGGGGTGCAGCGGAGCGGGCGCGGACTCTCGTCCGGGCAGAGCCTGGGGGAAGCCTCCGAGCAGATTCTATGTATTCACATACATAACGGGGAAAGGTGTCGCGCCGAGGACTTCACAACCGGAAATATCCGCGCCGGTCCGTGGCGCGCTGCGGGGGCCGCGGAGCCAGGAGTCCGCGTGCACGGGCGGCTGGCGGGACCGACGGGCCGGCCCCGCCCGGTGGAGGCGCCTCAGTCGCGAACGGGCTCGCACGGCCTAGGCTGGGGACCCCGCCCCCCGACACGTCACTCCGAAGAGGCCCCCATGTCCCCGAAGGCCGTTCTCACCTCCGTCCTGCTCGCCGCGGGTCTCGCCCTGGCCGGGTGCACCGGCAGCACTCCCCCGGCCCAGGACGCCGCCTCCCGCAGCACCGCCACCCCCTCGGTGAGCGGGCCGGCGACCAGCTCCGCGGCCGCTACCGCGGGCGCCCCTGCGAGCGCCACGGAGCCGGCCGAGCGCCCGTCCGCCCCGGCCGACGCCCCGGCGCCCCCCGCCCCGGAACCGGCCGCTCCGGCGCCGTCCGAGACCCCCGTCCGGATGATCAACCCGCCCGGCCAGGAGCCGGCGGTTCCCGAGAACCCGCTGCCGCCGCGCAACGTCACCTACGAGGAGGCCTACGCCAACTGGCAGAACGGGATGCCCTACTACGACGCGTTCTGCCTCCACTACCAGCCCGTGACCCCGGCCGGGGTCGCACAGTGCGAGGGCATCCGCGCCGGCACCGTGGACGGCGTCACCGGCGAGTACATCGGCGGCTGAGCCCGTTGGGCCGACGGTCGTGCCGCAAACCGCTGCCGGCTCATTGTCCGTGCAAGCATGAGCGGGAAGCAGCAGCATGAGGAACGGAGTGTCCATGGCGCGTATGACTGGCAAGGTCGCGCTCGTCAGCGGCGGGGCCCAGGGCATCGGGGCAGCGGTGGTGCGTCGCTTCGTCGAGGAGGGGGCCAGCGTCCTTGTCGGGGATGTCTCGTTCCGGGGCGGGGAGCTTCTCGGGCACGGCGGTGCCGTGCACGCCGTCCGGTTGGACGTCACCTCCCCGGAGGACTGGGCAAGTGCGGTGCGGACGGCGGTCGAGAAATTCGGCGGTCTGGACGTGCTCGTCAACAATGCTGGGGTCTCGCACATCGCCCCCGTGGCTGAACACCCGGTCGAGGAGTGGGAGCGTGTCCTTGCCATCAACCTCACCGGGCCCTTCCACGGCATCCAGGCAGTCGTCCCCGCCCTGCGCGCCCGCGGCGGAGGATCGGTGGTGAACATCGCCTCGACGGCAGCTCTGCGTGGTTTCCGCGGCGCCCCCGGGTACACGGCCTCCAAGTTCGGGTTGCGGGGACTCACCAGGAGTGCTGCCCTGGACCTCGCCACGGACCACATCCGGGTCAATGCCGTCCTGCCCGGGTTCACGCGCACCCCGGCGACCGAGGCCATCCGGGCGGACCCTGCCCTGATTGCGCTCGGGCGCACAGCCGACCCGGCGGAGATCGCAGCCTCGGTGCTACATCTGGCCTCTGACGAGGCGTCGTTCGTGACCGGCGCAGAGTACGTCGTCGACGGCGGCGAGACCACGTGATTACCGGTGTCAGCGAGTCCGGCCCGGATCGGTCGATGTTTCGACCCACCACTAACCTGAGCCGGAGAACCACAGCGCCTCGGTCTCGCACCGGGATGGGATCGTGTGTCTTCCTTCGTGGGAATCGGATCTCGTGCACCCGTATGAGACCCTCCACGTGCGAGTGCACGCCGGATGCCTTCTTGTCCGAGGCATGACGGATATTGGTCCTCGCGAGCTGACGGACGGCGTCGGTCCGCGGTAGGGAGGAATCCGCATGTCGTTCACGACGATGTTGCAGCACCGACTACGGCTCACGTTCGCCGGGCAGGCGGACCGGGTGCCGGAGTGGGAGCTGGCCTTGGCCGACGGTCACGATGCGGGCTTCTTCCCGCCGGAGTCGGCCGTGTGGGCGGTGCACGGGTCCATGGCTACCATCCCGGCCGGCGTCCGGGCCCTCCTGACGCAGACCCTGCACCCGGGGGCCCTCACCGGGATCGTGGAACACTCGGACTACCGGGCTGATCCGCTGGCTTGGCTGGCCGGCACCATCCGCTGGATCTTCACCGTCACCTACGGGGACACCACTGCTGCCCGCCGCGTCTCCGCCCATGTCCGGCAGTTGCACGAAAGCGTGCGCGGGACCTACATCGGGGCCGACGGGGACCGACACTCATACTGCGCCAACGATCCGGAGCTGACCGAGTGGGTTCACCTGGCGTTCACCGACGCATTCCTTCGCTCCCACCAGCGGTGGGGCGGCGAGATCCCGGGCGGTGCGGACGCGTATGTGCGGGAGTGGGCGGTAGCCGGCGAGCTCATGGGCGTGCCGGCCCCGCCGCGTTCGGAGGCGGAACTCGACGCCCGCCTGCGCTCCTTCGACGACCGGTTGACGGGCGGGCCGCGGGGGGACGACGTCGTGCGGTTCTTGCGCAGACCTCCCTTGGACTCCTGGCTGATTCCGGGCTATCGAGCCCTGTTCGCTGCGGTGGTCGACTCGCTCCCCCAAGCGCGCTTGGACCTGTTGGGGCTCGAGCAAACGAAACTGGGCCCGGTTCCCATGCCCACCAGCCGGGCGGCTGCACTCACCCTCTCCGTTGTGGGGAGAGCCCTCGAGTTGAGCCCCCGATAGTGGTGTAGCGCGGTGGCCCTGCTCGTCAACCGGTCGTCGAAGGAGCGCAGGCGGGCGTCGAGTTCCGCCTCCGAACGCGGCGGGGCCGGCACGCCCATGAGCTCGCCGGCTACCGCCCACTCCCGCACATACGCGTCCGCACCGCCCGGGATCTCGCCGCCCCACCGCTGGTGGGAGCGAAGGAATGCGTCGGTGAACGCCAGGTGAACCCACTCGGTCAGCTCCGGATCGTTGGCGCAGTATGAGTGTCGGTCCCCGTCGGCCCCGATGTAGGTCCCGCGCACGCTTTCGTGCAACTGCCGGACATGGGCGGAGACGCGGCGGGCAGCAGTGG
>NZ_LDNX01000096.1:0-22194 GCF_001027955.1 Kocuria sp. SM24M-10
AATACAGGCGAGCCCGTCGCGTTCGGTGTCTCACCCCATCCTGACGCACAGGGCAACGCCAGGTCATCGATACCCATCTAGCCGGATGAACAGCGCACCGACCCCCTCCGCATAGACCGCCAGAGACGTCGCAGTAGGGGTTCCTGTTCCCACCTGGGGTCAGCGCGGTGTCTAAATGGGGATGACGAGCACTCAGCCCGGCGCCACCGTGCGTCGGTGACGGGGCGCGGCAATCACTTAGTCCTGGACCATGACACCGAACGCGACGGGCTCGCCTGTATTGGGGTCACTTCCTAGCAGGCGAATCAGTCCGGTCTTCCTGGGTGTTTGGAATGGCCCTGTGGGCTCTTGGTGCATCTCCGCGAACACCTCGAACCGGCGACCGTGAGCATGCTCATTGACCCACCGCAGCACTTCATGGATGTCCTCGACATTCGTTAGGGCGAATGCGTCGAGGCTCCATGCGCCTCCCGCCGTCGGTTGCCAGAAGTTCACACGATAGGTGGGCGATTCGACGATGCTCTGTGGCTCGGCATGAACCGTCTCGATGACGCGCATGATCGTCAGCCTAGGACCCGTGGACGGGCGGAAATAGGGTTCGTCAGCGACGTTGATGGCATCGGCTGGACTTGTGCGTCACCCATCCTGCCGGTTCCATCGCAGTTGAGGTTCCTCGACAGCCCAGTGTTCAGTCTTCTCCGGCCGATCTGTTCAGTTCCTCCTGTCGCTCATCAGCTGGCCACCTCTGTTTACGATGAATGCATGCTCGATGACGTCTTCTTCCGAGAACTGACGGCAGCGGAGAGCGCTTTGCTGACAACCGCCACGCTCGAAAACCTCAACTGGTGCGGGGAGCGGTTCTCGGCGATCGATGTGAGCACGCGATCGGAGTTCGTCCACTACACGATCCTTGATCCGTACCGCGGGGACTTCGGGTGGGTGGCGGAGGCCGGCAATGAAGCCATCGGCGTCGTATGGGCCCAGCACTTGCCCCCGGATGACCCCGGCTACGGCTTCCTCGACGAGGACACCCCGGAGGTGAGTCTCTGGGTGCGGGAGGACTGGCGTGGCCGCGGGCTGGGCAGAGCACTTCTGCGTCGGGCTCAGGACGATGCGGGGACTCGGCAGGTGCCTCGGATCAGTCTTTCTGTGGAGGCTGACAACTACGCCAAGAAGCTTTACCTGGCTGAGGGTTTCGTGGATGTCCCCGGCCGCGAAGCCGATGGCGTCATGGCTTGGAGCCCATAACAATCACAGTGCCATGACTGTTTAATAGGGCACGCGACGATGGGAAGCCATGGCTGCCGCAGTAAGAGTTGGGCTCTCTGCCGGTAGCTAAAAATGGGCCTCCACTGCCATCGATGAGTACGCGAAGCTCTATCAGCCCCTGTGAAACCGTCGCTGGAGAGTGTGAGACCTCTGGGGCACTCCGGCGGGTGCAACTCCTCACCTTTCACGGCGCCTAATAATGTAGCCGTATTTTGTGCTACATTATTAGGTATAAGAGTTGAGTGGGAGCACAGCGCAGGCCGACATGGCATTACTGGGCAAGGTGCCCTGTACGCGATGACGCACGCCGAAGTCAGCGCTGAGGTGGAGGGGCGCCCTGGTGAGGTGACGGTCGTCTATGTGGGGCACCCGCACGGGCAGACGGAGAAATACCTCGAAGTCATCGCCGCCCACCGTCCACCACGTGACCTGGTGATCTTCCACGCGATGGAGCTCACCGACCTGTACCGGCATCTGCTCTACGAAGGAGAGTGACCCTCATGGGTGATTACGACGAGCTGGCCCGGCACGCCGAGCACGGCGGTCTGAGCGTGAAGCCGGGCACCGTCCGGCGCGGACCGGAGGCGGCCGAGGCCGCCCGGACCGCCTTGATGGCTGCTACCGGCACGACGACAGCTGAGGAGGCTACCCGTATCGCGGTGGGCCGGCCCGCGCTGGGCCAGGAAGGAAAGTCCCCAGTGGTCCGCGCCCGCGTCCCACAAGCACTCAAGGACCGGCTGCACCAGATGGCGCAGGAGCAGCACCGCAATGAGTCCGAGATCGTGCGTGAGGCACTGATCGCCTACATCCGTCTCGGTGAGGGGGCATCAGCCACAGTCGATCAGTGACAACGCCGGCCACGGCGCCGCACTACCGGACCGGATCAGCGGAGCCGCCAATCCAAGCGCACTCACCACTAGCCGCCTATGTGCCTATGTGCCATAAAAATACATAGGCACATAGGCACATAGGCACATAGGCACATAGGCACAGTGAGGCCGAAGTCCTCAGCACTGCACGAATACAAATGGAGGAGTTGCCATGCCCAGCTACACCTACAAAGACGGTGAACTGGTGGAAATCCCCGACGTCGTCATCACGGAGTCTTGTGAGCTCTCCGAGCCGATCACTGTCACGGTGGTCATCAAGGCAGGGGCCCATGTGGTGTCTCTGGCGGAGCTCACCGGATCTGTCAATGTGGAGAGCGGGGCGTCCCTCGATGCCAAGGGGCATGTCATGGGAACCGTCAATGTTGCCGCTCATGGTGAGGCGACGTTCCATCAGCAAGTGTCGGGCACGCTCAACATCAGCCAGGGTGGGCGCGTGCGCCTCACGGAGACATGCGTTGCCCTCGGGACGATGAACATTGACGGCGAGTTGGTCAACGAAGGAGTTCGAGGCGTACAGGTGCATGGCACCGGCACTGTTGAGGACCGCCCGGGCTCTACGGTGCGGCAGCCGGATGAGACATGGCCGGATGGCACAGTCGTCTACAGGGGTTGATCACTGACTCGGTGACCATAGTGGCCGGCCCGCCGACGAGGGCCGGCCACAGCTTCCCAAGTCCCGACTCGAAATCCAGGACTCGATAGACGATGACTCAAAAAGCTCACAACAGCCCAGAATCGAGTCACCCCGGCCGGCTGCTCGGCTACGCCCGAGTGTCCACCACCTCCCAGAACCTCGATGTGCAGCTGCGCGCACTCACCGAGGCCGGAGTGCCGGTGGAGCTGGTCTTCACCGACAAGATCAGCGGCACCCAAGCAGAGCGCCCGGGCCTGGCCGCGCTCATGGCCGAAGCGCAGGCAGGGGACACGCTCGTGCTCTACTCCCTGGACCGGCTAGGCCGGTCCTTGGTCCATATGGTCACCACGATTGACGAGCTGATCCGCCGCGGGGTGGCGCTGCGCAGTCTCACCGACACCATCGACACCACCACCCCGGCCGGCCGCTTCCAGCTCAACGTGTTCGTGGCCATGGCCGAGTATCAACGGGCGCTGATCGTGGAGCGGGTCCAGGACGGGCTGGAGGCCGCCCGGGCCCGCGGGGTGCAGCTGGGGCGCAAATCCCCGATCACCCCCGAGCAGGTGCGCGCCATTCACCGGCTGCACCGGGCCGGGCTGTCCCACTACAAGATCCACCGCCGCGTGGGAGTGTCCAAAGGGGCGGTGGGTCGGGTGCTGCGGGGGGAGATCAAATCCCTGGCGCACGTGAGTATCGAGCTGCCGGCCGATGAGATTGACGTTTGGGACGCCGAGGCAGCTGCCAGCGCGTCCATGAGCTATCCGAAGAAGTAACCCTACGAAAGGTCACTGCCATGAACCCGCTGCTGTTTTGCCGGATCATCGGCTTTGCGCTGGGGATCGTGGTCATGATCTACCGTCGAGCCCTGTGGGCCCTGCTGTCAGTAGCAAGAGTTCCGTTGCGTGTACGAGTTCCGCTAGGCGCGGCCGCGGCTGTGATGCTGTTCTGGGGCCCGTTCCTACCACTGTTGTTCCGCACCGAGGCCCCCGTGCTCGTGCGCGTCGCCGCTGTGTTCGCCGTGGGTATCGGCGCGGCCATCTCCGCGTCCCGGTGGTCTACTCGGGTGACGCGTCGATGAGTGTGATCATCTCGGCCGAAGCTATAGGACGCTTCTTCTCTCACGTCTTGAAAGGCCCGGAGCCCGACTCGTGCTGGTTGTGGCTGGGGGCGATCAGTGATGACGGCTACGGCCGCTTCTGGCTGCCCACCGCTAACGGTCAGAGAGCCGTTGCCGCCCACCGCTTCTCCTTGGCCACCGTCCACGGCGGCCTGGGCGCGATCGAGGGGCTGACCGCGCTGCACTGGTGCGACGTCCCGCTGTGCGTACACGCGAGCCTGGAGCCCTCCACGCACCTGCTGCTGGGTAGCCGGTCGGAGAACATGGCCGATCGGGCGATGAAGGGCCGGGTGCCCTCGGCCACCGCCGCCCGGTGGCGCCGGCTGTCGCGGGCCGAGCGCTCGGCCCGGTCCCGACAGCTGCGCGAGGAGCTGAAAATCCGCGGGTGGGACGAGGACGTGGTGCGCGAGCTCGTGCACGGTATCGACCCCGACCACCCCACCCTGTTCTGACGACAGCTCTATCCCGGAAGCGGAACCGAATACGTCGCGGGAGTTCCCACACACTCGCTCCATGCCAGCTGAACATCGTCTTGCTGGTCCACGGGAAGGCCGGCCTCCACCTGGAAACCGTCCGCGCTCACGTGCGACACCTCCCACCCCTGATCGGTGAGGCATGAGGTCAGGTCCGCCCCTACCGTTTCGAGGCCCGTAGACGCCCCATTGCTGGGCATCGAGGAGGGGGCGCAGCCGGTCAATGCCGCTGCGGTGACCATCCCGGCCACCGATACACGGGCCCAGGTCGAAGTCGGAGATATTGGCTTGACGATCATCGTTGCTCCTGCGCGTTGAGAATGAACGAGCTACACGCTGACGGTTTCACGCTGAGACGCCTCAGCATCGTCCTGGGTCAGCGCTACATCTTCTTTGTCGTGGGACACGTCCGCGGCCTCTGTGGGTGCGTGAGCCGAGGATGCCTTCAACATGGCGCGCACCTCCGCGGCCGGCAGCTCCAGACGCTGGGCAATCTCGGGCACCGTGACCCGCTCACCCTTCATGCCGGCCACCACCCGTGACTGTGCTTCCTTGGCGCGCGCGGCTTCTTGCTCGGCCTTGGCCCGAATCTCTGCGATCCGCTGCTCGGCCGTTTCCATGATCTGCTCGGCCTCGCCCTGGGCGACGAAGAACTCCTCACCCAGTTCCAGCAACCGCTGCTCCCGGGCCATCGACTCCGCAGCCGCCCGGCGGGCCCGCTCCCGCGCCTCGGTCTTGGTCGCACTCTTACGCTGCGCCATCACGCCTCCTTCGCATCAGCAACACCATTCCATCCCATTGAACACCAATCACGCCCTAACGGTCATGGTCCAACTTCTCCACCCCGGCCGTTTCGCCGGCCGAGCCGGCAGTACGGGGAAGGGCGCCTGCCCGGCGGCAGTGCTGTGAGCTGGGGTGGGGGCTGTGGACCGCCTCCGAGATTCATCCTCCGGTCTCTCCACCGGACCCACAGCGCCCACCCCAGCTCGTGCAGGTTGTCCACCCGAAATGGCGCGCGTGGACAACCTGATCCGCTTGCACCCAGTCGACCTGGAGTGTGGACAGCTGATGCATTTTTTCGTGTCCTCGTGCCTCGTCCGCGCTATGGCATCTCCTGCCCACACTCCAGGTCTCGTGGGCACAACCGCGTCACATCCGTGACGGACTTTCTGGGTCGCTCCAGCCCAATGACTCGCAAGCTCGCATCGGCCCTCCACGCCCTTCCAGACCGTCACACCTAGTGCATCATTGATAAATAAGGTTGCGAATGCGATCATCGAGCCTGTGATGACCCTCCACAAGCTCAGCGCTGGGGACGGGTATGCCTACTACACCTCCGAGGTCGCCTCGGCCGATGAGCTGCGCTCCGGTGACCGCGCGCTGGGGGATTACTACACCGTCGAGGGGATGCCCCCGGGGCAGTGGGTGGCCCACTCTAAGGAGCTGCTGGGGGTGTCCGGGGAGGTCACCGAGGCGCAGATGGCGGCCCTGTTCGGGGAGGGCATCCGCCCGGATGCGGAGCGTATCCTTGCCGCCGGCGGCACTCAGGCGGCCGTGGCTTTAGGCCAGAGGTACCACCGCTATGCCAGTGCGGACACGGAGCTGACCCGGCGCTTGGAGGAGGAGATCGCCCGGCACGAACGCACCACCGGTGCCGCCCCGACCCGGGAGGAGCGGCAGGCGATCCGGGGCCGCGTCGGGGGCCAGCTGTTCCGCGAGACGCACGGCAGGGATGTGCGGAACAAGGAGGAGCTGGGTCGGTTCATCACGGCTCAGACGACCGCGAAGCAGCAGACCGTGGCCGGGTATGACCTGGTGTTCTCCCCCGCTAAGTCCGTGTCCCTGCTCTGGGCCTTGGGCGGGGACGAGGCCCGCAAGGCGGTCGAGGCCGCGCACAACGAGGCCATCGCGGAGACGATCTCCTTCCTCGAGACCGAGGCCACCTACACCCGGCGCGGCCGCAACGGGGTCCGCCAGATCGACGTTGAGGGCGGGTTGGTGGCCACCCAGTTCCGCCACTATGACTCCCGCAATGGGGACCCGCAGCTGCACGATCACGTGGTGATCGCCAACAAGGTCATGGGTGCAGACGGCAAGTGGTCCTCCCTGGACGGGCGCACTCTGTACCGCATGAAAGTGGCCGCCTCAGAGACCTACAACGCCAAGGTCATGGAAAAGGTCACCGCTTCCCTGGGGGTCGCCGCGGTGCCGCGGATGGCCGGTGGGGACGAGCCGATCTATGAGATTGCCGGGGTGGACCTGGACGCGATTCACCACGCCTCCTCCCGCCGGGCCGACATTACGGCGACCTTGGAACGGCTGGAAGCCGAGTTCACCGAACGCCACGGATACGCCCCACGACCGACTCAGAAGATCGCTTTGGCCCAGCAGGCCACTCTGGAATCCCGGCCGGCGAAGAAGTCCGCTCGGCGCCTGTCGGAGCTGGTCGAGGAGTGGGGCAAGGAGTACCGCGAGCAGGTGCACATGCCGGTGGGAGAGGACCTGCTGGCCCACGTGCGGGCTGCCGCCGGCAACGCCCCACAGGGCGCCGAGGCTGCCCAGATCGACGTCTCTGAGCACGCCCGCCTGGTGATCCACGAGCTGTCCCAGAAACAGGCGACGTGGAGCGTGAACCACGTCCACGCCCAGACCCGCCGGCACCTGAAAGAAGCCATGATCGGGCGCACCGTGCCCGATGAGCTGGTGGCCGAGGTGGTACGCGAGGCCACCAGCACGCACAGCCTGTCGGTCACCCCGACCGCTGATGTGCCGCGCTTGGCGGAGTTCACCCGCGCCGATGGCACCAGCCAGTTCGTCCGTTCTGACGCTCAGGTGTTCACCTCCCGGGAGGTCCTGGAGACCGAGCACCAGGTGCTCGCCGCCGCCCAGCGCACCGTCATTCCCGCCGTGTCGGCGGAAAGGTTCGAGGAGGTGCTGGCTGCCCACACCGGACCCCTGAGCGACGGGCAGGTGGCCCTCGCCCGGGCCTTCGCCACCGACGAAAAGCTGCTCAGTCTGGGGATCGGACCGGCCGGTGCCGGCAAGACCACCAGCCTGTCGCTGGCCGCCGATGCCGTGCGCGCCACTGGCGGCAACGTGGTCGGCCTGGCGCCCACGGCGGCTGCGGCCGCCGTCATGTCCGAGGACATTAAGGCGCAGGCGACCACGATCGACGCCTTCCTGATCGCCCACCGCACGGGTCGCACCGGGGCGGCCGAGCTGCACTCCGGGGACGTGGTGATCCTCGATGAGGTCGGCATGGTCACCACCCCGAAACTGGCCGAGCTCGTGACCGTGGCGGCCCGGCACGGGGCGGTGGTGCGCGCCATCGGTGATGACCGCCAGCTCGGGGCGATCGGCTCCGGCGGTGCGCTGCGGCTGCTCGACAACGAGGTGGGGGCGACCCGCCTGGTGGCCGTGCACCGTTTCCAGAGCGATGGTGAGGCGGCCGCGTCCCTGGCTCTGCGCGAGCCACCGGCCGTGGGCGCAGATGCCCCTTGGGCCTGGTACCTGGAGAACCGCCGCGTGGTGGCCGGGGACACTGAGGCGATGACCGACACCGCGCTGCGCGCGTGGATCACCGATACCCAGGCGGGCAAGCGGTCCCTGCTGATCGCCACCGACAACACCACCGTGAACGACCTGAACGCCCGCGCCCAGGCCGCCCGGATCGCCACCGGCCAACTCGATGCCAGCGGCGAATCGGTGGTGCTGCGCGACGGCCTCACCGCCCACGCGGGGGACGTGGTGGTGACCCGCCGCAACGACCGGACCTTGCAGCTCAACGGCGGCCGCGACTTCGTGAAGAACAACGACGTGTGGACCGTAGAGACGGTCGGGGCCGACAGTGCGACGCTGCGGCACACCGGCCACGGCGGCAAGATCACCCTGGACGCCGACTACCTGAGCAAGCACACCCAGCTGGGCTACGCGGCGACGGTGCACCGCGCCCAGGGCGCCACCGTAGATACCGCCCACGCGATCGTGGACTCCGCCACGGACCGGGCGGCCGCCTATGTGGCCGCCACCCGAGGACGCGAAACCAATCAGCTCTACGTCGCCCTGAGCGAGGGGCAGAGCCGGGACGAGGTGCTGGAGGCCATCGCCGGCGCCTACGACCGGAACCTCTCCGCCCACGAAACCGTCGCGGCTGAGGCCATGCGCAACGGCGACGTCGCCACCCTGAGCGAGGTCTACCGCGAGACCGCCGACGCGGCATGGACGGCCAAGACCCGTGCAATGGCCGTGGACGTCATGGGCGCGAGCAAGGCCGCGGACTTCACCGACACCGAGGCGTGGGGCGCGGTGGCCACCCACCTGCACACCGCCCAAGAGGCCGGCATGGACCCGGCCGAACTCCTGAACCGGGCGGTGCGCCAGCGCGGCTTTGGCGGGGCCGAGGACCCCGCCGCCGTGCTGGCCTGGCGGCTGGAGCAGCAGATCGAGTCCGCCCAGCGCGTCCTGGATAACACCGACCGCCGGCCCCTGGGCAACCTCACCGACGAGCACCTGCAAAAGCTGGCCGATCGCACCGGATTCGCCAAAAACCCGCCTCGGGTCGAGGACCCGGACTGGGCGGAGCGCCCGTTCGCGCTCATGCCTTCTGAGCAGCTGGCTAACACCCTTCGTCTCGGCCGGGACCAGCTGGAGGCCCTACCTCCTGAGCAGTGGACCTCCACCACTGCCGCCAAGCTGGAGTGGATGACTCAGACCATGGGCGCCGAACAGGATCGACGCGCACACCTTTCCCCGCCCCAGGCGGCCATGGAGCAGATCACCCGCGGTGAGCGGACACGCACTGATTCGCACATCACTATCGGGGAGGCTATTACCGCTGAGCAGCAGGTGCGGGCGGTGGCCAGCAAGACTCCCGCACCGGTACCCGTGGCGGATGGACGCCGGGTGAGCGAGGACCTGGCCCCCACCCCGCTGATCACCGACGCCCAGGTGCCGGTGCAGTATCGGGAGCAGCTGGAGCGGCTGCGCACCCGCCTGGAGGAGCGCGTCATGGTGCGCGGCGCCGAACTGGCCGAGACCCGCCCGGAGTGGGCCGCGGCCCTGGGGCCGGTGCCGGCGAAACCGGCCAAGGCGGCCGAATGGCACCAGGTCGCCGCCGAGGTCGAGGCATACCGCAACCGCTACAACGTCCCCGCCCACGAGACGGCCCTGATCCCCCAGGCCCATCACGACGATCCGACCGCGGCCGCGCTGATTCAACGGGCCACCGCGCTGCACAAGCACTCCGCCCTCACGACCGCCGCCCCGCAGACGCCGGAGCAGGTCCGGCAGACCGTCGATGAGGCACACGTGGCCGAGCGCGTGCGTACTACCCCGGCACCAGCTCAGGAGACCGTAGAGGCGCTGCGCACCACCCGTGGACAGGCCGCCGATCCGTTGCCGGCACCGCAGGCGAGGGAGGCCGCTGTCACCGCCGCGGCCACCAGTGAAGGAGAGGGCAGCACCACCAACCGCCAGGAGCTCATCAATGCGGCTGTGGCCCGATACCGGGCCGGCCAGGCTAATGAACGCCCCACCTCGCAGGAGCAAGACACCACTTCGGTCAGCCAGAACAAGGAGACCCCCATGACGGAACCCCCTCACACTCCGCAGCGGAAGTCCCTGCACCAGCTGGGCCAAGAGCAAGCCGAACAAGCGCGTAAGGCCCACGCCGCCAAGTACCCCCACCAGCAGCAGAAGGATGCGCCTACCCCGCAGCGCACGACGGCTCAGCAGGAAGCGGCCCGCGCTGCCGCCGCGTCCCAGCGGGCGCAACAAGCTCAACGCGACACCGGCGGCCGCAGCCTCTAACAACACGTCGAACCCTCCTGCGGACGCAAAAGTAGGGCCGGGCATCCTCATGGGATGCCCGGCCCTACCTCTGGCCACGGTGCCGTGTCTGCCTATGTGCTCCATCCCGCCGGCGGGGACACCGTGGAGAGCCGCGGCTTCTCCACGTGCCCGTCACGGCATTCCCCGAACGGGCCACGCTTGGCGAAGAGCACTGCCGCGTGACGGTCGAAGTGATCGGTCCACCACGAAGAAAACAGTCCGTAGGGCTGGTCCTTGTTGGGGGCCGAGGCAAGGTATTGCTGATGCATCCCGCGGAACCGCTCGACCGCCTCGGGGTGGGCCCACCACTGCGGGCACCAATGCATATTGCCCTCGTGGTCGAAGCTCTCCACGCCGGCGATCAGCGTTTCCACCCATGACACCAGCGACGTCCAAGCCTCATCCTCATCCTGGCCTGGGTGATTATCCGGGGCGCGGAACTGACCGGTCTCTTTGTCACTCATGGCTCAGCCAACCTCCTTCATTTCGTCCAAGCCCTCGGCAATCCAAGCGGCCAGCGGCGGATCGGCAAACCAGCCCACGGTGCGCACGATCGTGCCCCCACCTTTGTTAGTGCGCACCCATGCCCGCCCCGGAGGCAGTGCGGCGAGCTTGTCCACGGGCAGAATCTCGCGCTGCTGGGTCTGCACGGAGGTGCTGCGCCCCCCACCTCGACTAGTGGAGTAGGACTGTGTGCGGTGATCGTATTTGCCGGTGACCTTGGAGAGCTGTTCCAGGAACTTGTCGTCATCCACTCCACCGCCGTAGACCCGCACCGCGGCGGCCGACCACAGCGTCTCCCATCCGGTGTGGCGCAGCATGGTTACCCCCTGCCCTTTGGTCTGGAAGAACGCAGAGACCACGATGCCCATCGACCCGAAGTAGGAGTACCACTCGGCCAGGGCCGGCAGCTTCACGACGTTACCCACCTCGTCCAGGTCGGCCACCAGGGGCACGCGCAACCGACCGCCATTGCGGCGGGCGCTCTTCTGCGCGGCGGTGAACACCGTATGCAACACCGTGGAGACGAACGCGGCCCCGGAACCGGCCGTGTCCTGGGCTAGCAAGATCAACGTGTCGTCGCTGTCCACGAATGCGTCAGGGTCGAACCGGCGCACCCCCGTGGTCGGGGTGGCCCACCGGACCAGCACGTCATGAGACAGAGCTGAGGCCATACGCTGGGCTGTGGCGAAAACTGAACCGCGGGTGTCGTCGGGTTGCTGGGAGATGCCGCGCAGCATCGCGGCCCGACCGGTGTGACCGTGATCGCGCAACACAGCCTCGGGATCGCGCAACTTCCCCGAAGTAATCCATTCCAGAATGGTTGCCGGCTCCCGCCCGTCCTCGGCCGCGGCCAAGATGCATGCCGAGAGCAGGTCCCGGCCCTGGGAATCGAACTGCGGGTCGCGACCGCTCGCGCCGGCGGCCCCGGCGGAGGCGGATTCAAAAATCGCCGCGACCTCATCGGCGGTGCGGGTGTCCTCCACCGAAGCGAACAGGTCGATCGTCATTGTCGGTTCCCCGGCCTCATCGAGAATGCGCTGGGGATCGAAGACCCACACCCGGCCCCGGTCGCGGCGGGCGGCAATCACCTCGGCCACCCCGTCCACCTTGTTCGAGGTCATCAGAAACGCACCCGGTGCCTCGGCCGCGTGCCGGACTACCTGGCTGGTGGTCTTGCCCCGTCCGGTGCCCCACACGTGCACCGAACACTCCCGCCACCCCTGGTACAAACGCCGGTCCCCGTACTCGCCCAGCGCCCCGATGCTTAGACCCGGGCCGATACCCGGAGCGTTCGGGTGTAGCTGATGAGCCTCCTCCTGGCGCTTGTCCCGGTCTACCGCACCAACAGGGTGCGCCCTGTCGAGGCGCTTGACGGTTTCACCCATCGACCCGCCCCGTCGCCCGGAATACCACCACGCCGCCGTCACTGCCCCCAGTACGAGGGCCACGATCATCATCCACAGCGAGCCGCTCATGTCCGGGCCCTCGCCATCGCCTCGACCCACGCCTCGTTCGTGTCGTGGATACGGTGCTCGGTGTCCGTGAGATTCATCTTGAACGGCACCCCGGGGGCGTTCTCCCCCAGCTTCATCATGAACCGGCCCCGCCCTGGCGGAGGCAGCGACTGTCCGGTGCGCGGATCGGTGGCGCCCTCAGCTGACCATTCCACCAACAGGTCCTTCTCCCGCTGGGACAGCGGCAAGACCTGCTCCAGCAGCTCCATCTCATTGCGCGCCAGCCCACCGAAGTACTTCACCGAGGACCGCTCCAGGAACCCGCGGGCAATCTCGGACAGCTGCTCCGTGGACAGCGTGAGGTCTTTCATGGTGTGGGTGATCATGATCTGCCCCAAGCCCTTTTGCCGGTTCAGTCGGGTGAGCGCATCGATCTGGTGCACCAGCAGCTCCGAAGCACGCAAGGTCTGCCACAGCTCGTCCATGATCATGAGGTGGTGCCGCTCGGGCTCGAGCCCGGCCACCGCCAGCGTCTTAGCCGCCGAGACTCCAGCCTGACCATAGGCCCAGCACACGATCTGGATCGCCGCGCGCATCATCTCATCAGAGATGTCCACCCCGGAGACGTCAAAGCAGGCCGGCCGGTCCACCTGCATCTGTCGGGTGGTGGGCTTGCAGAATACGTCCCCAAACGGGCCATCCTCCAGCAAACCGATCAAGCCTTTGACTAAGGACTTGGACTCCGCCCGGAACTCCGCGGCGTCATTGGCTAGCGTCACCGCCTGCATCTCCGCCGGCGCCTCCCGGATTGCCGTCACCAGGTCTCCCAGCAACGGTTGCCGCCCCTCCGCCTCGGCCCGGACCGTGGCGACACGGACCGCCATGGACAGCACCGTGGGTTCCTGCTTCTCCGTGTCCAAGCCCCGGCCGCGGGCCAGCTCCAGCAGCCCGCGCACCGTGTTGACCCGGCGGGTGTGAATCTCCGAGAGCAGCTCATTGCGCTTGGCTACCGGCAGCTCGTTGACCCGGTTCCACAGCGGCCCTGCATCCAGGGGGTTGACCGACCCGATGCCGGGACCCACCCGGATCACCTGCCCGTCGATTTCCTGGATCATGCCCACGTAGTCCGGTTTGAGGTCGCCCAGGATCAGCGGCACGAACGACAGAGAGGACAGGTAGAGGCAAATCCGCACCGTCACCGAGGATTTTCCCCGGCCGTTGAGGCCCATGATGAACCCCGAGGGGGAGGAGATTGTGCCGCGGATGAACAGGCTGATCGGGTCTCCGCACACCACCGACCCGTTGTTGGTGTTGCGCCCCAGCGGGGCGCCAATCAGCGGGGAGGAGGTGCCTACGCAATAAGGCCACAATCCGGCCGTCTGAGCGCTGGTGGCCGCGAACTCTGGCGGAGCCTCCACCCATGAACACCGGCCACCATCGGCCATGTCGAAGCCCTTGGCGGTCAGTCCCGGCATCCGTTCTCCGCCGGCGGCGCCTTCCCGTTCACCGAAGAGTCGATTGCCGATCCGGTCGATCACATCATCAAGAACGCTCACAGTGCCCTCCTCATCGCATCGGAAAGTGTGGCGGCCTTGTCCGGGACGATCCCCAGTCCCAGACCCATAGCGAAGGCCGCGTCGTCGTTGTGATCGCACCCTCGCAACCGCAGCTGGATGCCCTGGGCCGCCTTCTGCCGGATAGCAGCCTCAGCCTTGGCCAACTCCTGGCCGGCCGAACCCACCGTTGCCGTGACCAGGATGGAGAACCGCACCATCGCCGCACCGCGGGCCTGCTCCTGGGCGGCCTGCTTGGCCTTGGCCACCGCCAGTTGCTCGGCGGCCGAGACCCGCCGGTTCTTCTGGTTGGCCGCGAACTCCGCATTGACGATCCGGGCGTTGACCTCCCGCACGCTGGACTGAGGATCAGCCGGGCGGTAGAACACCGTGACCCGCTTCTGCAAGAAACGGTCATCGGGCTCCAGCAGCGCCCGCAGTCCCCACTCCCGGAACACTCCCGAGGGTGCGCCGAACATCTGCCAAGACTTCGATACCGCCCCCGAGTGCGCGTAGCACATGGGCTTTGCCAGCACCTCGGCTGAGGTCGGTCCCACTTCCTCCCAGGACAATCCAGTGCCGGCGGCGGTCAGCCGGGACCGTTCCACATCGGCGGCCGCCGAGGGATTGAACGCTACGTGCGTGGAGTCGGTCACGTCCGCTACTTGCAGCAGCGACACCGCCCCGGCCCCGGAAACGGTAGCCAACTCGCAGAAACCGGGGAGCACACCACCGACCTCTTCCATCAATTCCTGGGCCGTGCGCGCGGGCACCGCCCCGTCCGTGGACTCTCGGGCGGAGAATGTCAGCGTGATCCACTGATCCAACCGCGGTGTCCAGGACGAGAGCTCATTGACCACATCACCGATCACCTCCCGGGCGAACGTGGACCCACCCTCCTCGGCGCCGGCCACGGAGCGTGCGACCTCTACGGCATCACGCAACCGCTCCCCAGGATCAGCTGTGGACTGGGTGGTGACCGAAACCTGCACCAGGGACGGGACGCTGCCAGCCTCGCGTTGGAACTCTGACCAGGCATCGACCATCTGATCCACGCTCTCCTGATCGCGCAGCCCCATACCGGTCGAGGAGGTACCGATGAACACCGCCCCCGTCTGGGTCCGCGGGGCCCACAGCATCGCAAACGGCTGCCCGAACGTAGTGTGTCCCTCCATCATCTCGGTAGCCGCCAAAAGCCCCGGCGCCCGGAAACTGCCGTCCGGTACCTGCGAGGCCGGCCCAGCCACATACCGGGTGTGCCCCTTCTTCTGTGCTTTGCGGAACATCGTCTGCGCCAGCCTTTTCTCCGCTCGGGACCGCTCGTTGCGGTCCTTGGACTGCAAGTACCAGGTCGCCGGCACCGTCAGCGCCAGCAGAAGCACCGCCAGCCACAACAGCTGTCCGAACCACAGCACCAGCAGCGCCCCGATAGCCCCGGCCCCGGCCACCGCAGTGGCCGCCAGGGACAGACCCATGATTCCGGTGACCTTGGTGTCCGTGATGTTGCCGTAGGACCGCACACGCGGCGTAGATTCCATCACCGTCTCCGACATCGTTTACTCCCCTGACTCCATCGAATTCTCAGCGTCATCGGCCGCCCGACGCGCCTCGTACCCTGCTGCCCGGACGGCGTTCTGCACGAACGAAGCTCGCGCGCCTGTCGCCCCACCGGTTTGCGTGGCGGACCCTTCCGGGCCACTCACCGCGCGCAACGGCTCCTCTGCGCCACCAGCGCCACCGTTGCTACGCCCCGGGCTGGCACCGGTGGCACCCGTGGGACCCGTGGGACCACCTGTGGTGCTCGACGTCTCCCCGGCCGGCCCGCTGCCCGTCCCGGCCGACTCTGCGCTTTGCGCAGCGGCACCTGATGGGCCCGGTCCATGACTGCCCGCACTGCTAGGACCCGACCCGGGAGCACTGGGGGCGCCACCCGGGGAGGACTCTCCGGGCCCAGTCTCAGGCTGTGCACCCGCAGGACCGCTACCACCACGTCCCTCGGCGGTGCTGACACCAGTGGCGCCGCCACCGGTGTCACTAGATCCCTCACTGCTGGTTGAGATTCCGCTAGCACCTGGAACGCCGCTGGCCTGTGCCGGAGACCCCATGCCCTCACCTGCCCCAGAGCCGTCGGCAGTGCCAAAGCCGCCACTGGTGCGAGTGCTGGGACCGGTCCCGCCACCACCGGCCAGGGCACCACCCTGACCACCGCCAGACATCCCACCGCCGGTCATGCCACCGCCGGTCATCCCACCGCCACCCGCCCCGGCTCCGGCGGCTCGTGCCCCAGCACCGCTGGCCAGCGTGCCGGCACCTGCGGTGGCTGCACCGATCAGCGCGCCGGTGGCCAGCGCTCCACCGGCCGCCACGAGGCTTCCTGCCCCCATGCCCCGCGGACCCTCGGCCACCATCGGGGCCGCCACTCGGGCCAGGGCCGGTAGAGCCAGAGAGGCTCCCACAACCATGACCAGGCCCACGAACAGGCCCACCATCTGATCCATCGGCTCCTCAGAGCCTTCTCCGACGTAGCCCTTGGCCAGTGCCAGGCCCACTCCCCAGATGATCGCGGCCACCGGTTTGAACAGCACTACAGCGATCAGCCACGACAGCACCTTGTCGAAGCTCTTCTTTCCCTTGTCCGTGGTGGACACCGCGGCGAAGAACGCCAACAGCCCGGCCAGCACGGACGCCATCCCATACGAGAACAGAACCAGGAAGGCGTTGACCAGCGACCCCAGCAACGCAATAAACGCCAGCACCAGCACGATCACCGCCAACGCCGCGGAACTCTGGACGCCGCTGATCATTGCCTGCAACCCCAAGGTTTCAGCCATCTGCTCATTGACGTCCTGGCCACCGATCTGCTCAACCAGCCACGGGGAAATCTGCGAGCCGAAATCCAACCCCATTGACGTCGCCACCAGAGCGACAGCCACAGCAGCCACACTGCGCAGCATCGATGCGATTAAGCCCTCTACCGATCCCCGGCTCTGCTCCCGCGCGATCCGCACGCAACCAAAGGCCATGCCGATCACACCGAACAACGGCAGCAACGCCCGGGTGGCCTCCACCGCACGCATGGCCGCCGACCCCTCGCCCATTCCAGGGGCCTCGATCGACAACCACCAGGTGCCCAGCCATTGCACCGTGTCGAACAGCGCAGTCAGCACCACCCCGGCCAGCCACGTCAATATCGCCTCAACCCCACCTTCAGCCGCCTTGGCAGCAAGATCGCCTAGGAGGTCAATTCCGAATGGCATCACGGACCCCACTCAATCGAGGGTGAACCGGTAGAAAGCTCTGCGGTTGCTCCCTGCTGACCGGATGCAGGTTCAGCCTTCCAATCTCCGTCCTCCCACAGGACGTCGATTTGAACCACGGCCTGCTGGCGGGAGCCTGCGTTGTTATCAAACTCGTAGTGGAGGCCGAAGGAAGCCTTGTCAGCTGTGGCTTCCTGCACGTCATAGCCAACAAGCTGTGCGCTGCGCATGACGGACATATCAGCAGCCGGGGCCTCCCCATTACGGATGCGCTCACCCCGTTCAACGAGCTGATCCCGGTCAGTTCCGGCTGCCATGGCCGCCTCTGCGTCGGCTTCACCGTCCTCACCGGCGGGGTCGAGAGACACGCTGTAGGTCGCTGCCGCCATCAGGGCCCCGGTGGGAGTGTGGGCGTAACCCACGCGTAGACCGGAGTCTCGCTTCTCGCATCCGCCAAAATCCGTGGACATCGGCACGACGTTGTAGCCGGCCGACACCCACTCATCGACCTCGGGCGCCTTATCTTCGACCGAGCCAGTGTCGGTGGACAGCTCCGCCTGGCACGGATAGGCGAAATCTTCGGAAGAAGAGTCCAGCAATCCATCCACCTCAGGAGCAGCCTCCGAGGCCGGCGCCTGCGCGTTCTCCTCGGCGGGATTGGCCTGCTCGTTGGGTTCTACCGTGATGGTGCGGACCAGCAAGGCGATGATTACCAGCGCCGCCAGCACTCCGACTGCTACGGCTGCGCCCAGCCACCGCGGACGATTCTTCTGCTGCGTTCGTTCCTGCTTCATCTGTCCTGTCCTCCCTGTGGGGCGTCGTATTCCGAGGCGCGGTTGCGGACCTGTAAGGGGCAGGCCCGCAACCGCGCAGGGATCGGTATCAGCCGATGATGACGTTCCAGATCGTGCCTGCGGCGCCGAGTAGGGCAGCAGCCACCAGCGGCCAGATCGGGGCTTCGATCTCGTTGCCGTGCCGGCGGTTCCGACCGGCGGAGACCAGGCCGAAGATGAAGAAGACGAACAGCACGATGCCGGCGCCCCACAGGATCCAGGACACGATCAGATTGAAGTTGTCCAGACCGGGAGGTGCCTCAGGGGAAACGTTGATCGCCTGCATCACAGTGGTCTGGGCAGTGGCGTAGAGAGGGGGAATGTTCATGACTACTTCTCCTTTCGGGGGGAGCTCGTCCGGGTGGCGAGCTTGTCGAGGGCCTCGATCACTTTCCGAGATCGAGTCACCCCCAGATCGAGGGCCGGGGCCGCGGACTCGCGCAGCTCCGGCAAGAACGGGATCGTGTACCCGCCGCCTTTGACCATTCGCAGGACCGCTCGGGCCCGGCGGCGGCAGTCCTTGGACACCAGCTCAGCGGGCCGGTCGTGGACGATGACCACGGCCACCGCCTCCCAGGGCACGATCCCGGCCTGGGAGGCCCGCACCAGCTCTTGGGCGGCGTCCAGGCCGGTACGGGTGCAGGAGGTGACCACCGCGGCGCGGGCAGACCATGGCGGCTCCGAGTCGCCGCCATCGTGCACGTGTGCTCCGCACGCGGCGGCCAGAGTGGACACGCCCACCCCACCGGCCGCACCGATCAGCCACAAGCCCTTGCCGGCCCCGGTGTCCTCCATGCCGGTGCGACCCAACAACGAGGCCGCCGTGCCCAGCACAGGATCGGTGTCGATCGGTTCAGGACCGGCCTCCTCTTCTTCGGGGGGAAGCACGAAGGGGTTGCCCCCGGCCGGTGGCCCCGGCCGCACCGGCCGGTCCAGTGGCGTAGGGGCGGGGTCCACCGTTTCCTGGTCCTGACTGCCTGCCTGGGTGTCTTTGTCATGGTTGGTGATCACTTCTCCTCCTTTCGGGCCGCGGCCAGCACCAGGCCGGGGAGCTCAGCGGTGAGGTGGCGCATTAGAACTCCGCGATCACAGCCGCGGCAGCCAACTGCCATGCCCGTCGGGTGGGGCCGGAGAGGTCTTGGGCGCGCATCCGGCCCTGCACCAGCGCTTGATCGAAAGGCACGATGTGGGCCGAGCGCACGATCGGGGCGAACTCGCCCACGATTTCCTGGGCTTTGAGGGAGTGCTGGGGATGGACCTCCGAGACGATCACCACCGCGTTGCGGGCCAGTTGTGCGGCGTGGCCTCCGCGGGCGTGGAGGGCCTGGAGGGAGTTGACCGCGCCCTGGGCCTTGTCCGACTCAGAGGTGGTGGCGATCACCACCTGGTCGGTGTGGTCGATCATCCGCGTGAAGTTCTCCCCGCGGGTCGAGTTGCCCGAGTCCATGATGATCAGCCGCCAGTTACGGGAGGCGACCTCATGCAGCAGGTCCACCTCGGCCCCGGTGATGCGGTGATCGTGCTCGGGCTGCTCGTCAGAGCGCAGCACGTCGAAAGCGTCCTCGGGCTGGTGGTGGACGAACGCGGCCAGATCGGCCTTGCTCGCCCCGGCCTTCAAGAACTCCGGGGCGGCAGTGATGAGGTCCAGCACCGTGGCGCTGTGTTCCCCCGAGTGGGTCCGCCACCCCAGGGTCCCCAACGACTCGTTGTTGTCCCAGGCCAGCACCCCACCACCACCGGCGCGGGCCAGTTCAGAGGCCAGCCGGATCACCGTGGGCGTCTTGTTCGCCCCGCCCTTGGAGTTGAGCACGGCCACCGTGCGCGAACCGATCCAATGACGCGACAGGGCATCCACCGCCGCGCGCTGGCGCAGCTCAGACTCGGAGGGGCCGACTTTGAGCCCGAACACCCGGTTGAGCCAGCCCTGCCAGCCCTGCTCGGCCGGGTCCGGGGTGACCGGGGAGTTGTTCTGCAAGAAGTTCGGGGTCCGTTCCGCAGCGCCGGCGACGCTGAGGCTCTCCCCCGGCGGCGCCGGCACCGGAGCTGTGGCGGGCCCCTCTGGCTGTCCCTGTGTCGGCGGGACCGGGGTCTTCGCAACCAGGAACGGATTGTCCCCGGCGGGCTTCTCCGCGGTGGGAGCAACAGCCCCAACCGCGGTCTCCGCCTCTTCCGCCTGCACCGGGACGCTTTCCTCGGTGTCCTGCGGGACCGTCTCCTCCACATTCTCCGGGGCAACCTCATCGGGTGCGGCCGCTGCCGTGGTCGCCGACGCCTCGGCGGGCGCCTGTCGTGCCGGGGTCTCTTCGGTGGCCGGGGCCGGCGCGTTGGAGACCTGCCCATCGGCGGAGACCGTCAGCACGTGCATCCCCGAGGGGTCCAAGGTCACCGCCCGGGTCGGTTCCCCGGTCGATCCAGCGACCTCGCTGGAGAGCTTCACCAGCGCCCGTCGGGCCGCGGCCACGTTCTCGTGCTGCTCAGCCAGCTCCTCTTGGTCTGCGCCCATGGTGACCGTCATGGCTCCGGTCTCGGTGATCGTCGCGTGCAGCTCCATCACTTCTCCTCATCCTCGGGGGCCGTCGAAGCGTCCCCGTCCGTCGTCTTCTGCTCGTCATGCTCCGTGCTCGCCTGCCCGGCCGGGGTAGAGGCCGGGGTCGGGGCGGTCTCGGTCACGGCGTACACCTGGCCGTTCTCCTCCACCACGGCCAGCCCACCGTCTGTGATCAGCACCGGCACCGAGGCTTTGGGGTCCCCGGCATCCAGGGCGGTGCCCGCTCGGGAAAGCCGGGCGCTGGTCTCATCCCCGGTCCCTGTCACCCACAGGTGCCCGGCCGAGGCTTGGGCTGACTCCGGCAGCACCGTCACCATCACGGCCTCGAAATCCACCGACACCCGCCCCAGGGACACCAGCGCCCCGGCCGGGTCCCACTGCGGCTGTCCCGTCCCGGTGGAGCCCTTCACCGCCTCGGACACCAGCTGCGTCACCTCCGTCTTGCCTTGCCCGGCAGTGACCTCCAGGACCGCGACCTCACCGGTGCTCTTCTCCCCGGCGAATTGGGCCACCACCAGCGACCCGTGCCCGGCCGGGAACGCCGCCACCTTCATGCCCTTGGGTGCTTTCACGGTGGCCGGCGCCGGTAGCTCCGGGCTCTCCTCGGTGATCTTCCACAGCCGGCCGGTCTGCGGGTCCGCGGCAATGACGGCCCCACCATCGGCGGCGACCGCTTCGGCCCCAGCAGGCACAATCCGCTTCTGGACGCTGTTGCCCGCCAGCACCCCGGCGGTCTGATCTGCTCCGACGATCAGCGGCTCTCCACCTTCCAGCACTACCTCAGCGCGCTCGGGCAGCTGGACCTCAGCGAACGGTCCGCTCTCCTGGTCCATCACCGCCAACCGGCCCCCACTCCCGGACACGGCCAGCCGCGGCGTACCGTTGTCGGTCCACACCGCCAGCCCGGTCGGCTCGAACGGGGCCGCCACGCGCTTGACCTCCCGACCGCTCTCGGCCTGGCGGGTGACCACATCGCGGTCCTCCACCATCACCAGCCGCCCTGCGGCGTCCTGGCGCACGGGCACCCGATCCTCGGCCGGGGCCGACCACTTCGCGTAGGTGGACCACCCCGCCGGGGCCGCCACCGGCAGCTGGGTGGGCCCCGGCGCCGGCAGCACGACCTCGGCGCTGGAGTCCTCCCCGAGCACCTGGGCGCCCACCGGCACCGCGACCCCGGCCAGCACGAACAATCCGGTCAGCGCGTAACCGGCCTGCCGCTTGGTCAGCGTGCGCGGGTCCCACCGCCGGCCCCGCCGGGTCCCACCGGCGGCCGCGGCAATGCTCCCGGTCCTCGCCACACCACCAGTAACCGAAGCCGGGCCAGGCGCCTCGTGCAGCTCCACCAAGGTGCCCTCATCCACGTCCACGACCATTTGGTACACCTGGTTGTCATCGGTGATCCCCTCGACCCGGCACCGCCGCTTCCCCATGGCCTCGCACACCGCCAACGCGGCATCACGAGCCGCCAAGGCCACCGACCCGACCTCATCGACGGCGACTACCGCCCGCTTGCCCCCACACACCGCCAGAGCCTCGTGGGAAGTCATCGTGACCACGATCAGCGGCCACCGGTGGACCACCCCACTCATCACTGCCCTCCCGTCTCGGCGGGGTCCATGTCGCGCAGCTGGTGCCCCACGACCTCCCACGCACCGTCGTGCTTCTCCAGGTAGAGAGTCACCTGCCGCCGCCCCGTGCCCGGGGCCGGCTCCTCGTCGCGGCTGATCCAGCTCCAGGTCACGTCGTAGACCCGAATCGCCTTATCCTCGATCCACCGATGAGCCTTCGGCTGGCCGTCCTGGCGTGATCGGTGCGAGATGATGCGCCGCGGGC
>NZ_LDNX01000097.1:0-1983 GCF_001027955.1 Kocuria sp. SM24M-10
GGCCCATGCCACGGGTTCAGTAGACGATGACCGACCGGCCGCGGGCGCCTGAGCGCATCTGATCGAACGCCGTATTGACCTCGTCCAGGCTGTGCCGCTGGGTGATCAGCTGATCGATGGGCAATTGGCCGGTGCGGTACAGTCCCGCCAGCATGGGGAAGTCACGGGCCGGAACGGTCGACCCGTAGTTCGAGCCCAGCAGACGTTGTCCGCTTTCAGCGAAGCTGAGCAGATCGAGTCCGATAGGGCTGTCCTGCGGGGGCAGGCCCACCACCACGGCGGTGCCGCCCAGTCGCAGAAGAGCGGGCATCTGCTGAATGGTCTCCGCCCGGCCGATGGCCTCGAAGGCATAGTCCGCGCCTTCACCGGTGATCCGACGGACTTCATCGGCGAGATCCTCGGTGCTGCGGCCTCGTGAGTTCACGAGGTGGGTGGCGCCGAAGCGTTCGGCCAGGTCGAGGGACTGCTCGTGGACGTCGACGGCGATGATCGGCTGGGCTCCGGCCAGCGCCAGCCCCATGATGATGCACAACCCCACTCCCCCGGCGCCGATGACCACCGCTGAGCGGCCCGGTTTGACCTCGGCATCGTTGACCACTGCCCCGAAGCCTGTTGCGACCGAGCAGCCGATCAGGGCCGCCACATCGAAGGGAACGTCCTTCGGGATCTTGATCGCCGCTTGAGCCGGTACCACGGTGTATTCGGCCATGGATCCCACGGCCAGGTAGGGGTAGACCGGTCGGTTGTTCTGGGACACGGCTGTGGTGCCATCGGGCAGCAGGCATTCATCCGCGCGGGAGCCGGTGCACACCCAGGTACGGCCTTCCCTGCAGGCTGCGCAGTGCAGGCAGGGATAGAACCAGGTCATCACGACGTGGTCTCCGGTCGTCAGCTCGGTGACCCCTTCACCTACTGCCTCGACGACGCCGGCGCCTTCGTGGCCCATCACTGTCGGCTGAGGAAGCGTCCAGTCGCCGTCGAGGACGTGGCGGTCCGAACCGCAGATGCCCGAGGCACCCAAACGGATGCGCACCTGTCCCGGCCCGGGGGCGGCCACCTGGACCTGTTGGATCTGTAAGGCGCTCGTGCTGCCGGCGTGGATCGCCGCCCGCACGGTGAGCGGTTGTGGGGCAGCGGGGTCCGCCGCCGCTTTGCTGTCTGTCCGGGGGTCTGCGGATGGGGTGTCTGTCATGCGTTTCCTTCCGTGGTGTTCACGCGGGTGGGCGCCGGACCTAAGTCGTTGGTCCGTGCGGATTTCGGCCCTGCGTCCGGTCGGTGCCGACGCTGGCGGTGCAGCAGCAGGGTGGTCAGGTAGTACACGAGCCCAGCCAGCAGGGCGGCCGGGAACGAGGCGGTGATCAGGGAGAAAGCTGATTCCGTCTCGAGCGTGATCGGGTTGTAGAGCCATAGGTAGAAGGAAGCCCCGGCGGCCACCCCGGCGAACCCGGCCCAGTTGATGCCAGCCGGATAGGCGTAGAGAGTGCCCTTCTGCGCCAGGTGCAACTCCCGCAGGTCCATCCGCTGGCGGCGCAGCACGAAGTAGTCCGCGATGGCCACGCCACAGATCGCCGTCAGGAAGGCCCCGGAGAAGGAGACAAACACCATGAACTGCTCGTACATGAACTGCGGGAAGAATGCCAGCACCGCTGGCAAGACGAAGAACGCGGCCGTGAGCACTTTCCACGGCACCCCTGCCAGCAGGCGACCGGAGGACTGCCGGATGGCCAGGATGGTGGAGTACACGATCGATGACATCGAGGTGATGTTGGCGAAGGCGATGAACACCAGCACCGCCACACCCAGTACGGGGCCACCGAACGGCACCATCCACAAGGTCGGGTCAGAGTCTCCCAAGGTCAAGGCTGCTCCCATGCCGACGACCTGCGCGATCACGGTGGCCACGAGAAGTCCTCCGCGGAAAGTGTCAAGGCGGGTGAGACAGATTCCGTCAGGCGGTCTGTATGAGGGCCTCCTGTGAGGGCT
>NZ_LDNX01000098.1:0-19699 GCF_001027955.1 Kocuria sp. SM24M-10
ACCTACCGCCACCACGGGGCGAGAACCTCGCCCACCCGCAGCAACCCGGACGACACTACACCCACCCCCCCACCCCGTCAAAACACCCACCACCACGCCAGGAGGCCGTTGACGGCGTCGCCGAGGGTCCCCCGCTGACGCGCCCCGGAGCGGCCGGGGACGGTCCGGGCCGGGGCCGTGCACGCGGTCCGCGAACGCCCGTCCTGACCCCTCGGCCCGGGCGGATTCGTGCGTAGGCTGATGACACATCCGTGACCGTCAACCGAAAGGACAGCAGATGGGCACCTCACCGGAAGAACTGCCGGAGACCCCCGACACCTACGAGGGCGCGGCGGAGGTCGACCCCGACCACTGGCGCGACGACCCGCTCATCGAGGGAGCCGAGGTGGACGCGGCGGACGAGCGCGCCGATCCCGCCCACCCGGTGGTCCCCTCCGAGCAGCAGCTGCGGGACGAGACGGCCGAGGCCCGCTTCGAGGCCGGGGACGAGCAGATCCCGCCCGAGGAGCCGGGCATGGGCGAGGCCCTCGACAATCTCGACGTGCCCGAGAACTCGGGATTCGAGGACGAGGTCGACTCGAGCAACGACTCGTTCCACGCCGGCGGCGACCCGCTCTCCTGAGCGCGGTCCCCGGACACGAGCACGCCCCGGTCGTCACGGCCGGGGCGTCCTCGTGTCCGGGCACCGTCCGAGGGGTGCGGGTGCGCGGCTCAGGCGAACGCGGAGAGCCCCGTGATGCTCCGCCCGATGATCAGGGCCTGCATCGTCTCGGTCCCCTCGTAGGTGTGCAGAGCCTCGATGTCCGCGAAGTGCCGGGCGACGCGGTGCTCGATCAGGATGCCGTTGCCGCCCATGAGGTCACGGGCGTTCGCGGCGATCGAGCGCGCCGTCCGGGTGGAGGTGTACTTCGCCAGGGACGCCTGCTCGCCCGTGAGCGTCCCGGCCTCCTCCCGCTCGGTCATCCGCGCCACGAGCAGCTGGATCTGCGTGAGTTCGCTCAGCATCCGGGCCAGGCGCTCCTGGACGATCTGGGACGCGGCGAGCGGCCGGCCGAACTGCACGCGCTGGGCGGCGTACTGGACCGCGGTCTCGTAGCAGGCCTGGGCGTGCCCCACGGCGCCCCACGCCACGCTGACCCGCGTGGCGAATAGCACCGCGGCCGTGTCCTTGAAGGAGCGGGCCGCGGGGAGTGCGTTCTCCTCGGGGACGAAGACGTTCTCGAAGCGCAGGTGCGCCTGGTGGATGGCGCGCAGGGCGAGCTTCCCGCGGATGGTCGTGCCGGTGTAGCCCTGGCTCTCCTGCGGGACCACGAAGCCGCGGACCTGGCCGTCCTCGTCGGAGCGGGCCCACACCACGGTGATCCCGCCCATGGAACCGTTGCCGATCCACTTCTTCTCGCCGTTGAGCAGCCAGCCGCCGTCCACCCGGGTGGCGCGGGTCTCCAGGCTCACGGAGTCCGAGCCGTGCGTGGGCTCGGTGAGCGCGAAGGCGCCGAGCAGCTCGCCGGTGGCCATGCGCGGCAGCCAGCGCCGGCGCTGCTCCTCGGAACCGCACATCGCGATCGAGCGCATGGCGAGCCCGCCCTGGACGCCCGAGACGGTGGCGATGGACCCGTCACCCCGGGAGAGCTCCATGCTGACCAGCCCGGCGGCGGTCTTGGACATCCCGGGGTAGCCGTCGACCGCCACACCGTCGCGCAGCAGGTCGAGCTCCCCCAGCCGGCGGACGAGGTCGAGGGAGTACTCGGAGCTGTCCCAGTGCCCGGCGATCACGGGCAGCAGGTCCTCCTGGACGAAGGCCCGCGCCCGCATCCAGTGCTCGCGGTCGGCGTCGGAGACGGACTCGAAGGCGCCGGCCGCGTCCGTGCCGAGGGCCTCGTCGAGGACGTAGTCGGGTTCCACGGTGCCGGCGGGGAACAGGCTCTCGCCGGTCTCGGGGGTGGCGGTCATCGGAGCATCCTTCGGTCGTTCAGCGGTCGGGTGGAGGGCGGTGCCGGGTCAGTCCTGGTGGAAGCGGCGGCCGAGGACGCGGGCAGCGGCGCCCGTGCGGTCGAGGTACGGGGTGATCCCTCCGAGGTGGAAGGGGTAGTTGGCGCCCAGGATCATGCACAGGTCCACGTCCTCGGGTCCGGCGACGACGCCCTCGGCCAGCATCGCGCCGATCTCCTCGGCGAGGGCGTCCTGGATGCGGGCGAGCAGCTCCTCGGCGGAGGCCGGGGCGTGCGCGGCGAGCTCGGGGTGCTCGGCGCGGGTGCGCTCGAGCAACCGGGCGGCCTCGGCGGCGAGGTAGCCGTCCGCCCCCGTCTCCGGGGCCCGCTCGGTCGGCAGGACGTGGGTGAGCCCCGCCTCGACCACCGCGTCCATCCACGGGGACCGGGCGAAGCGCTCGGGGTAGGCCCGCTGCATGGTGCCGCCGACGTGGTGCAGCACCGCCGGCCCCACGAAGTCGAGCAGCCGCAGCGGCGTCATCGGCAGCCCCAGCGGGTCGGGGGCGTGGTCGGCGGTCGCCACGTCGGCGCCCGCGTCGACCGCCCGCACCACCACGTCGAACATGCGGGTGAGCACGCGGTTGACCACGAAGCCCGGGGCGTCCTGGACCCGCACGGCCGTGCGGCGCAGCGTGGCGGCGAGGTCGAAGGCGGTGGCCAGCGCCACGTCACCGGTCCGCTCCCCCGCGACGATCTCGAGCAGCGGGGTGACCTCCACGGGGTTGAACACGTGGAAGCCGACGACCCGCTCGGGGTGGCGCAGGCCCTCGGCCATGGCGGTGACGGACAGGGAGCTCGTGTTCGTCGCGAGGACGGTGTCCGGCCGGACGACCTTCTCCCACTGGGCGAAGACAGCCTTCTTGACGTCGAGGTCCTCGAAGACGGCCTCGATCACGAGATCGGCGTCGGCGAGGTCCTCCGGTCCGCTCGCGGCGGTGATCAGACCGCCGAGCTGCTCGGCCTGCTCTGCTGTGATCCGGCCCTTGGCGGCCTGGGCGGCGAAGCGCTCCCGGGTCCGGGCCACGCCGGCGGCGAGCCGTTCGTCGTCGAGGTCGGTCATGACCACGGGGATCCGGGCACCTCCGGCGATGAGGGAGGCGAGCTGTCCGGCCATCAGCCCGGCGCCGATGACGGCGGCCTTGCGCAGGGGCTTCGGCGCCGCCTCGGGCACGTCGGCGGCCCGCCGGGAGCGGGAGGAGACCAGTTCGAAGGCGTAGAGGGAGGCCTTGGCGACGTCCCCGCGGACGAGCTCCGCGAAGGCCGCGACGGCCTTGGCCCCGTTCTCGGTGCGGCTCTCGGTGCGGGCGTCGGCGACGAGGTCGATCGCCACCAGCGGAGCCGGGGCGGCGCCGTGCCAAGTGCGCTCCGCGCGGACGCGGGCCTGCTCGACGGCCTCCTGCCACTCCCGGTCGTCCGCCCGGCCCGGTGCGCCGGGACGCCGGCGGGGCTCCCCGGCGTCGAGCGCGGCGAGCCGGCCGGCCACCCACCGCTGCCAGGCGGGGTCCCACTGCTCGGTCCCCGGCGCGGCGTCGAGCACGACGTCCACGAGGCCGAGCTCCTGCGCCTCCCGGGCCTTCACGTGGCGGCCGCGCAGGGAATCGAACACGATGATGCGCAGGGCCGCGGCCGGGCCGACGAGGTGCGGGAGCAGGTGGACGCCGCCCCAGCCCGGGAAGAAGCCCAGCCGGCACTCCGGAAGGCCGAGCGGGCCGGTGCGCGGGTGGGCCACGCGGTGGTCGGTGTGCAGGGCCAGCTCGAGCCCGCCGCCCAGCGCCTGCCCCGTGAGCAGGGAGAAGGTCGGCACCTCCGCGTCGGCCAGGATGCCGAAGGCCTCGTGCCCGAGGCCGACGTAGGAGGCGGAGACGCCGCTGAGCTGCGCGTGCCGGATCTCCTTGAGGTCGGCCCCCGCGCCGAAGGACCGGGCGTTGCCGGTGACCACGATCGCCTCGACGGCCGACTGGTCCACGGAGCGCAGGACGTCCCGCAGCTGCCCCAGGGCCTCGGAACCCCAGATGATCAGCCCGCCGGGCTGCGTCGAGTCCAGCCGCACGAGGGCGCTCGGGAGGTGCCGGCCGGGCAGCACGAGGTGCTCGACGGCGACCGTGACGGTGGAGGGGAAGGACGGGGCGTGCGGGGCGGGTGCCATGGACGGACTCCTGGGACGGGACGTGATCGGCACCACTCTGACTGATACGGAGTATCACGTCAAGGTATTGAGTCTCAGCGTCATGGCGGGACGCGCCGTCCGGCGCCCCGAGGCATTAGTATCGCTACTGATGATCGATGTGTTGCCTCCAGAGACCGAACGCCTCGTGTTCCGCCGCTTCGACGCCGCGGACCTCGAGCCCATGTACTCGTACCAGCGTCGTGAGGACTACGCGCAGTACGCGTGGCGGGGCCCGCGCACCCGCGAGGAGTGCGAGCGGGCCCTCGCCGAGAACAGCGGGCTGCGCCCCTGGAGCCGGGACGGGGACCACGTCCGCTTCGCCGTGTCCCCGAAGGGCTCGCGGGAGCTCGTGGGCGAGATCGTGCTGACGCTCACGGAGGCGGAGGCCGACCAGGTCGAGATCGGCTGGGTCGTCCATCCCGACCACGCCGGGAAGGGCATCGCCTCGGAGGCCGCGCGTGCGGCCATCGAGTTCGCGTTCGCCTCGCTGGGCGCCCACCGCGTCTGCGCGAGCCTGGACGCGCTCAACGTGAGCTCCGCCAAGGTCTGCGAGCGCATCGGCATGCGCCTGGAGGCGACGCTGCGCCAGAGCCACCGCCAGCTGGGCGAGTGGCGCGACGAGCTGATCTACGCGATCCTCGCCGACGAGGTCTGAGCCCTCACCGGAGGGCGTCCCGCACGGAGGCCAGGACCTGTTCCGTGTCCGCCGCCGGGTCCAGCACGGTGACGACGACGGCCGGCCGCGCGCGGGCGGCCGTCGGCTCGCCGGCCGGTGCGGCCCCGGGGTGGCCGAACCCGGCGACCAGGGCGCGGGCCAGCCGCTCGGTCTGCGCGGCCAGCTCCGCCGACGGGTCGGTCTCGGGGGCGCGCAACCAGCCCCGCAGATAGGCGTTGTGCACCGCGACCGCGGCCGCGGACAGCGCCGTGGCGAGGGTGGCCCGGGCCGGGGTCTCGGGCAGCGCGGAGCGCAGGTAGCGCTGCAGGACCCGCTCGTAGCGGTGGGAGGTGATGAGCTCCCGCTCCCGCAGCTGCGGCACCTGCCGGAGCAGGGCGTTGCGCGCGAGCGCGCGCTCGCGGTGGTCGAGGTGGTGGCGGAAGACCAGCAGCACGCCCTCGCGCAGCACCACGGCGGGATCCGTGCCCGGGGTGGCGCCGGACCGGGCCAGCAGCTGCTCGAGCCGTTCGAGGTTGGCGGCGTGGTCCGCGAAGACGATGTCCTCCTTGGACCCGTACTTGCGGAAGAACGTGGCGCGGCTGATCCCGGCCGCCTGTGCCAGCCGGTCCACGGTCGTGGACTCCCAGCCCTGCTCGGCGAGCAGGCGGATCGAGCGGGTGACGACGTCCGGGGCAGCCCGGGGGGTCTCGGTCATGGTTCCTCCTCCGCTCGATCGTAGACCGGCGGCCTGCCCGGCCCGCACGTCGTCCTCCGCACGTCGTCCCCCGGGCGCCGGGCCTGGGGGCCGGCACGCGGAGGCCGCCGTGTCCCCGGGCCGGTGCCCGGGCACGCGGCGGGACGAGCGGCGCGGTCCTCAGTCCGCGGCGCGGTCGGCGTTGGCGTGGATCGCGTCCCGGACGTACTGCGCCAGCCCGGGCGCCAGGTCCTCGTAGGTCTTCGTGAACCGGGGGTCCGCCACGTACATGTCCCCCAGCGCCCGGTGGAACTCCGGCGAGAGGTCGTAGAAGCGGTCGTGGATCTGGCGCCGCGCGGCCTCCGCGGCGTCCATCGCCTCGGCCGAGGTCGCGGGCAGCCCGGCGCGCAGGGCCTCGACGAACCGCTGGTTGATCGCCGCGGTCTCGGCCGCGATCCGCCGCCACTCCTCCGCGTCGTAGCCGGCGGTGCGGCGGCGGGACTGCTCCCACGCGTCGGTGTCGCCCCAGCGGCGCTCGGCCTCGGCCGCGTACTCGTCGCTGAAGCCGTCCCCGAACAGCTCGCGCCGTTCCTGCGGGGTCAGGTCGATTCCGGTCATTTCCTTCTCCAGTGCTCGGTCGATCGCGGTGACGAGGCCGGACAGCTCGGCCAGCCTCGCCAGGACGGACTCGCGCTGCCGGCGCAGGTGCGCCAGCACGGCCCCGGGCTCGTCCGCGGCCAGCAGCTCCTCGATGCGCTCGAGGGGAAAGCCGAGCCGGCGGTAGACCACGACGTGCCGCAGCCGGAGCAGGTCCTCGTCCGTGTACAGGCGGTAGCCGCCGGCCGAGCGTTCGCTCGGGCGCAGCAGGCCGACGTCGTCGTAGTGGTGGAGCGTGCGGACGGTGACGCCGAAGCGCTCCGCCACCTGTCCCACCGTGAGCCTCTCGCCCGTCGTCACGGGCCGCTGTCCGTCCATGTCCTCCACCCTGGGGCCTCCCGTCGCGTGAGGGTCAAGCCCGTCGGCGCCGGGGGGTGCGCATCGCGCTCAGCCGGCGAAGGGCAGGACGGGCAGGCCGGGGACGTCCACCCGCACCGAGAACAGGGATCCGGCGGCGGGGTCCTCGCCCGCCTCCAGGTTCTCCCGGGACGTGGTGATGTAGAGGGTGCGCAGGTCCGGCCCGCCCAGGCAGCACGCGGTCGTCTGCCGGGCGCCCACCTCCACGACGGCGTCGAGCTCGCCCTCGGCGGTGTAGCGGTGGACCTGGCCGGCGCCGTGCAGGGCCACCCAGACCGCTCCTGCGGAGTCGACGGTCAAGCCGTCGGGGTGCACGTCCTGCCCCTCCTCCAGCTGCGGCACCACGAAGGTCCGCCGGCGGTGCAGCCCCCGGTCCCGCGACCAGTCGAGCACGTCGACCTTCCCGGTGGGCGTGTCGTTGTAGTAGGCGCGAGTGCCGTCCGGGGACCAGGCGATGCCGTTGGAGACCGTGACGCCCTCCAGCACGGGCTCCCACCGGAGGTCGGGGTGCACCCGGTAGAGGGTGGCCGCGCCCTCGGCCTGGTCGTAGGCCATGGAGCCGGTGTAGAAGCACCCGTCGGGGCCCGCGCCGCCCTCGTTCATCCGCACGGTGCCGGGCTGCCAGAACAGCTCGGGCGGGTGGACGGTGCCGTCCGGGTCCTCGAGCGCGACCCCCGTCTCGACCGCCAGGACCGCGCCGCCGGTCGCGCGCGGTCGCACGCAGGCCACCACGTCCCCCACGTGCCGGCGCAGGACCTCCCCGTCCTCGCCGAAGGACAGCACGTCCCCGGCGAGCATGTCCACCCAGCGCAGCCCGCCCCACCGGTCGGACCAGCACGGGCCCTCCCCGTGGTAGGTCACGGAGTCGGTGATCCGCTCGGCGCTCAGCCGCTGCACCGCCATCTCAGCGGCTCCTCTCGGCCGCCGGGGGCCGGCCCGGACAGCCGCGGCCGGCCCCTGCGGTGGCCGGGGCCGCCTCGATGGTGCCCCCCGGTGCGGCCGGCCGGCGGGTGCGGACGAGGATTCCCAGGGTGCTCATGGCCCCACGATACTGACACCGGCGCGCGGCGGGCCTACAGCTCCACCGTGCCGCGCACCACCGGGCTCACGTGGCCGCCGATCCAGATCGTGTCCGCCTCCCGCCGCGCGTGCACCCGGCCCGTGCGCCCGAGCACGGTGCCCTGGGCGGCGACGTAGGCCTCCGGGGCCCAGCCGTTGTCGGTGAGCCAGCGGGCCAGGCCCGCGTTGAGGCTGCCGGTGACCGGGTCCTCCACCACCCAGTCCCCCACGAAGGCGCGCACCTCGACGTCGCACTCCGCGCCCGCCGGGTGCGCCCCGACCACCCCGAGCTTGAGCCCGGCCATGGCGGACCAGTCGGCCCGCAGCCCGAGCACGGTCGCGGCGTCGGCCACGCGCACCCCGATCCAGCCGGGGCCGTTGTCCAGCCAGGAGACGTCGAGCAGGGCCGAGGGGTCCAGGCGCAGGCACCGTGCCACCCGGTCCAGCAGCTCCGGCTCCGCCACCGGCTCGTAGCGCAGCAGGGGCGGCGCGGCGAAGGCCAGCTCGTCCCCGCGGCGCCGGAGGGGCACCAGGCCCACCTCGCACTCCTGCACGACGTCCTCCCCGGCGGGCCGGCCCCCGAGGGCGAGCCAGGCGGCCGCGGTCCCCAGCGTGGGGTGCCCGGCGAACGGCAGCTCGCCTCCGGGGGTGAAGATCCGCACGCGGTAGTCCGCCTCCGGCACGGTGGGCTCGAGCAGGTAGGTCGTCTCGGACAGGTTGGTCCAGCGGGCGAAGCGGGCCATCGTGTCCTCGCCCAGGGCGTCGGCCCCGTGCACGACGGCGAGGGCGTTGCCGCCCAGGGGCGTGGGCGAGAAGACGTCCACCCAGCTGATCGCGCGGCTCGTCACGGCCTCAGAGCACCGGCCCGCGTCGGCGGGCCCGGGCCGCGCGCTCGCCGCGGGTGGGCACGGCGCCGCGGGCCGCGGCGCGGTCCCGGCGCAGCCGCTGCACCACCATGCCGACCAGGACGGAGCCGACGGTGCTCAGGATCAGGGGCAGCACCGCGCTGGGCTGCCGGCTGTTGTCGTACATGGTCTCTGGCCTCCTGCCGGGAGGCGGCGCGCGGCGCCGCCGGGATCGGTGCTGACGATCCTACGCACGCCCGTCCGGCTCCGGCCAGACCCCGGAGCTGCCCCGCCGGTGGCTGCCCACCAGGTGGGTGTCCACGATCCCGACGGCCTCCATCAGCGCGTACATCGTGGTCGGCCCCACGAAGCGGAAGCCCCGGGCCCGCAGCGCCCGGGAGAGGGCCTCGGACTCTGCGGAGCGGGTGGGCACCTCGGCGGCCGTGCGCGGGCGCGAGGTGGCCGCGGGGCGGAAGGACCACACGAGTCCGGGCAGTCCGCCCTCGGCGCGCAGGGCCACGGTGGCCCGGGCGTTGCCGACGGCGGCCTCGATCTTGCCGCGGTGGCGCACGATGCCGGCGTCGGCCAGGAGCCGGTCGACGTCGGGGTCTCCGAAGCCGGCCACGACGTCCGGGTCGAAGTCCGCGAAGGCGGCGCGGAACGCCGGGCGCTTGCGCAGGATGGTGGCCCAGGACAGCCCGGCCTGGAACCCCTCCAGGCAGATCCGCTCGTAGAGGCCCCGCTCGTCGCGCACCGGCAGACCCCACTCCGTGTCGTAGTACGCCCGCAGCAGCGGGTCCGTCGCGGCCCAGACCGGGCGGGCCAGCCCGTCGGCGCCGGGAACGAGGTCAGGTCGAGGGTCCATGCCCAGCATGGAAGCACACCGCCGACCCGCCGCGCACCCGGGGCCCGTACCCCCAGGGGTATATGATGGCGGCCATGCACCCGACGGACACGGCGGCGCAGCGCCGCGCCCTGCAGCGCAGGGTCGTGCGCGTCCTCGCCCTGGGCCAGGTCCTGGGCGGGGTGGGGGTGGGCGCGACCCTGGCCCTGGGTGCCCTGCTCGTGACCGAGGTCTCCGGCTCCCCGGCGTGGTCCGGGATGGCCGCGACCATGAACACCCTCGGCGCGGCCCTGCTCGCCGTGCCGCTGGCCCGCCTGGCCCGGGCACGCGGGCGCCGGATCTCCCTGAGCACCGGCGCGGTCACCGCGATGGCCGGGGCGGGCGTCACGATCGGCGCCGCCGTCCTCACGAGCTTTCCCGTCCTGCTGCTGGGCCTGGCCCTGCTGGGCGCCGGATCGGCCCTGAACCTGCAGTCCCGCTTCGCGGCGACCGACCTCGCCGCCGACGACACGCGTGCCCGGGACCTGTCCCTCGTCGTGTGGTCCACCACGATCGGCGCGGTGCTGGGCCCCAACCTCTTCGTGCCGGGCGAGCTCCTCGGCCGGGCCCTGGGGCTGCCGGAGCTGACCGGCGGATTCGTCATCGCCCTCGCGGCCCAGGCCGCGGGCGCGCTCGTGTACCTCACCGCGCTGCGCCCCGACCCCTTGCTGCTGGCCGTGGCCGAGGGCGAGGCCGCGGGGACGGGCAGGCCCTCGCCCGCCGGAGGGCTCGCCGTGCTGCGCTCCTCCGCGCCCGCCCGCCGTGCCGTGCTCACCGTGGCGCTGAGCCACGCGGTCATGGTGGCGCTGATGTCCATGACGCCCGTGCACCTGACCGGCCACGGCGCGTCGTTGAGCCTCGTGGGCCTGACCATCAGCCTGCACGTGGCCGGGATGTACGCCCTCGCCCCCGTCTTCGGCTGGCTCGCGGACCGGGTCGGCCGCCGCCCGGTGGTCCTGCTCGGCCAGGCCGCGTTCACGGCCTCGCTCGTGCTCTCCTGGCTGGCCTCGGCCGCCCCGGCGCTCGTGGCGGTCAGCCTCGTCCTGCTGGGGCTCGGCTGGTCGGCGTCCACGGTGGCCGGCTCGGCGCTCGTGGCGGAGGCCGTCCCGCCGGCCGAGCGGCCGCAGCTGCAGGGCGTCTCGGACCTGTTCATGAACCTCGCCGGGGCGGCCGGGGGCGCGCTGGCCGGCCCCGTGCTGGCCCTCGTCGGCTTCGACGGGCTCAGCGCGGCGCTGCTGGTCCTCGTGGCGGCCGTGGTGCTCCTCCACCGGGGCCGGCAGCCGGCCCCGGTGTCCTGAGCACCCGGCTCAGCGCAGCACCGGCAGTTGCAGCGGGTAGCGGTAGACCTCGCCCTTGTTGGCCTTGAGCACGGCCAGGACGTGGCAGACCACGAGCAGCACCGCGGCCACGAGCCACAGCACGATCGCCACCGGGAAGAGGATCACCGTGAACAGGCAGACCCAGGCGGCCGCGTTGAGCAGCCACATCGACAGGTTGAAGTTGAAGGATCCGGCCGCGGTGGCCCGCAGGAACGCGTTGCGGTCCTTGTGGACGAGCCACACGACGAGCGGGCCCACGAAGCCGAGCCAGCCGACGGAGATCAGCGCGCCGACCAGGCCGGAGAGGTGGGTGAGGATCGCGATCGTGCGGTCGTCGCCCTGCGCCCGGTACTGCGGTGCCGGCCCGCCGGGCCCGTAGCCGTAGCCGGCGCCGGAGGGGCCGGGGCCGGGGCCGTAGCCGTAGCCGGCGCCGGAGGGGCCGGGACCGTAGCCGGGCCCGCTGCCGGGACCGGAGGGGCCGGGGCCGCCCTCGCCCGGGCGGGGGGCGGACGGAGGAAGGTAGGACATCGCGTGCTCCTGGTCGGTGCGGTGGGATGCGGTGGGATGCGGTGCTGCCAGCGTAGACCGCCGTTCCCGGGGGCGGTATGGGGGTTGACCGCAGTCCTGCGGGATACCGGGACCGGGCGCCGGGCGGGGGGTCAGCGCACCGCCCCGCGGCGACCCGCCCGGCGGTCGTAGACCGCCCCCACGGCCAGGGCCAGGGCCACGGAGCCCGCCAGGAGCGCCCCCAGGGCCGGCGGGCCGACCCGCAGGCCGGCGTCCGGGACGGCGTCGAAGTAGAGCACCGCGCGCACGCTCGTGGCCATGTGGTGCAGCGGCTCCGCTGCGGCGATCGCCCGGAAGAACTCCGGCAGCGCCTCCAGCGGGACCACGGCCCCGGCGGACGGCAGGCCCATGAGCACGAGGTAGACCATGGCCAGGACCAGCCCCGCGCTGCCGAGCACGGTGACGAGGGCGAGGGTCACGGCGGAGACGGTGGCGATCGACAGCCAGCTCAGCAGGAAGAGGAGGAACCCGTGCGGCAGCGGCACCCCGAGTCCTGCGCACACCGCCATCATCGAACCCGCGGCGGGGGCGCCGGCCAGCACGACCACGCCCCACTTCATGAGGAAGGTCGCCCGCCGGGACGGCCGCGCCCGCAGCCGCTGGCGGAAGACGGGACCGAGCTCCAGGGGCGCCACCCCGAGGCGCCCGTCGATCAGGATGCTCGCCCCGATCGATCCGCTCAGCCCGAGCACGAGGAGCAGCACGGCGTAGTAGAACGCCCCCATGCCCAGCGCCGTGCCGGGCTGCGGTTCGTGGAAGGCCTCCACGACCACGTCGACCGGGTCCGCGAGCGCCGCGGCGGAGGCGGAGCTGACCCGCGGGGCGAGCTCCGCGGCGAGACTGCCGGGGATGCCCTCCTGGGCGGCGGCGATCTGCCGGGCGAAGGCCTGGGCGCCGGGCCCGGCCTGGGCGGCGGCCGCGGCGAGCTCCCGCGACTGCTCCGCCTGGGCGTCCGCGAGCCGACGCTGGACCGCCGCGGACGCCTGCTCCTCGGCCTGCTCGGCCGCCGCGGTGAGCTGCTCCCCGAGGCGCACGCTCGCCTCCTGCAGCGCCGGCTCCACCGCACCGGCGGCCAGCCGGGTGCCCAGCGTCCCCGCCTGGGGGTCGGTGAGGACCGTGATCCGCGGCCGGCGGGAATCCTCGCTCGTCAGGGCCCCCTGCACGAGCCCGGTCGCGTCCGCGGAGAACGTCTCGGGGACCACCACGGCGGCGTAGACCCGGCCGGAGTCCAGCTGCTGCTGCGCCGCGTCCCAGTCGAGGACCCTCAGGTCGAGCTCGTCGGACCCCTCGGCCCCGTCCACGAAGCCGTCGACGACCTCACGGCCCAGGTTCCGGTGCTCGCCCCCGGCGGCGTCCGCCCCGGCGTCCCGGTTGACGAGCGCCACCGGGAAGTCCCGGAGGTGGGCCGTGGGGTCGGAGAGCCCGCCCATGTACAGGGCCGTCCCCGCGACGGCCAGGGCCAGGACGGTGAGCAGCGGCGCGGCCCAGAAGCTGAGGGAGCGCCAGGGCGGGCGCTCCCGGGGCTGCGCCAGATGCCGGGGAGCGGACGGGGCGGGGACGGTGGGCATGGGCACGGCCTTCCAGCACAACATTGGATACACTGATGTATCGAACAGGTCGACCGTCAGAATACACCGATGTATCGAGTGCCCGGTGCGAGCCGGGGAAGGAGCCGCCCCATGACCAGCGGACCGGGCAGGGACGAGGGCGCGAAGCGCTCCCGGACGGCCACCCGCCGGCGCCTGCTGGAGACCGCCGCCGGCGTCTTCGCCGAGCGGGGCATCGAGGGCGCGAGCGTCGGGGAGCTGTGCGCGGCGGCGGGCTTCAGCCGCGGTGCGTTCTACAGCAACTTCGACTCCAAGACCGACCTCGCCCTGGCCGTGTACGAGGACCACGTGGAGCAGCTGGTGTCCCGGCTCGGCGAGCAGCTGGAGCGCTGGCTCACCGCCGGCGCCTCCGCGGAGGAGGTGGTCGTGCGGATCCTCGAGGGCCTGTCCGACCACACCTCGGACACGACGTGGCACACCGTGCGGCTCGAGCTGCTGCTGACCGCCCGGCGCTCGCCCGCGGTCCGGGAGGTGCTGGCCGGACACCGCGACGCCCTGGTGGACGCCGTCGTCGACGCGCTCACCCGGGTGGCGCGCCGGCAGCGGCTGCGGTTCACCGTCGAGGTCGCCGACCTCGCCCGGATGCTGCTGGCCACCTACGACGGCTCGCTCAACGCCCGGCTCGCGGACGGCCCCGAGGGCGCCGCCGAGCACGACGTGGCGCCGGCGATCTGGCTCGCCTTCACGCGCCCGGAGGAGGCGGACGGCACGCCGCCGGCGGACCGCCGCTGAGCGGAGGCCGCCGGGCGGGCCGCGCGGGCTTACGATGTCCCGCAGACCGTTCCCGGCCCCACCGCGGGCCTCGTCCCCGAGGAGCGCCCGTGGCCCTGCAGCTGCGCCCCAACAAGTACGCCTACCGGGCCATCGTGCTCGCCGGCCTCGCCGCGGTGCGGCTCTTCCGCGTGCCGGTGCTCACCTCGGGCGAGGAGCACCTGCCGGACGACCAGGTGGTGCACGGGCTGGACCGGGAGGTCCGGCCCGGCCGGGGCGCCGTCGTGGCGGTGACCCACTTCGGCTATCTCGACTTCGTGTTCGCGCAGCTGGTGATCTGGCGCCGGCTGCGGGCCCACTCGCGGTTCCTCATCACCCGCAAGCACACCGGCAGCGCCTTCGTGACCGCGGTGTGCCGGCTGTGCGACCACGTCGTCGTCGACCGCGCCAACGGGGCCCCCGCCTACGCGGAGGCCCTGGCGAAGCTGCGGCGCGGGGAGTTCCTCGCCGTGTTCCCCGAGGGCGGGGTCAGCCGCAGCTGGACCGTGCGGCCGCTGCGCACCGGCGCCACCCGGGTGGCCGCGGAGACCGGCGTCCCGGTCATCCCCGTGGCCGTGTGGGGCGGGCACCGGATGCTCACCCGCGGACGGGGCGGGATCCGGCTGCGCGACGTCTGGCGGACTCCCGTCCGGGTGCACGTGGGCCCGCTGCTGCGCGTCGCCGCCGACGAGGACGTCCGCGTGGCGAGCGAGCGGCTGCGGAAGGCGATGCAGGAGGGCATCGACCGGTGCATCGACAGCTATCCGGTCGTCCCCGCGCCCGGGGCGTGGTGGATGCCGGCGCACCGGGGCGGCGGGGCCATCACCGCGGCCGAGCAGACCGCGCACGACGACCGCGAGCGGGAGTCCTACAAGCGCACCGGCTGAGCCCGGCGGGACCGGGGTCAGCGGAACCCGGCGCGCAGGACGAGCTCGAGCTCGAAGCGGGTCTGCGGGTCGTTGAGGACCTCCCCGAAGACCTCCCGCAGCTGGTTCACCCGGTAGCCCACCGTCTGCTCGTGGATCCCCAGCTCCGCCGCCATGGCCGCGCGCTGCCCCTGGTGGGCGAGCCAGGACAGGAGGGTGGCGCCGAGCCGCTCCCGCTGCCCCGGGCGCAGCTCGTCCAGCGGGGCCAGCCGCTGGGCGGCGAGGTCCTCGACCACGGAGCGCTCGCCATGCAGCACGAGCTGCACGAGGTGCTCCGAGACCCACACCGGCCCCTCCCCGACCGGCTCCTCCCGCCGCATCAGGTCACGGGTCAGCGCGGCCAGCCGCAGGGAGTCGGCGGCCGCGTACCAGGGCCGGCCCGGGCCGATCACGGCGCTGCGCCCCGTGAGCGCCCGTTCCAGGTCCTGGCGCCCGGACGCGGAGGACGGCTCCGGCACCACGGCCACCACGTCGCCGGGGCGGGAGGTGAGCAGCGCCCGCTCCCCCAGCCGGGAGCGCAGGCCCACCCGGCGGTCGGCGGCCAGCGTCACCACGACCACGCGCTCCGGCACCGGCCAGCCGGCGGCGGCCGCGGCGCTGCGCACGGAGTCCTCCACCACGTGGCCGCGGACGAGCATGTCCGCGAGGGCGTCCAGCATCCGGTCCCGTTCCCCCGCGCGCTCGGACTGCTCCAGCGCGTACCCCTCCGCGCTGGCCGCGGAGAGCTCCTCGATGTAGGCGAAGACCGACTCGGCCAGCCCGATCAGCACGGAGGCCTCGAACCCGGCGTCCATGGCCACCCGGGACAGGGAGCGCAGCGTGGTGCGGGCCCCGGAGCGGTAGGCGGCGAACAGGGCGTCCATGGGCCGCCCCTCCCGCACCTCGCCGCGGCCGAGCCCCTCGTACACCCTCCGGTCCTCCTGCTGCAGCGCCGGCCGCGCGGTCCCGGGCAGGTGCAGGAAGCGGGTCAGGGCCACCTCGACCCCCTGCCGGATGCTGTCCCCGAACAGGTCCTCGAGCGGCCGGGCGTAGACCGGGACGTCGTGGCGCACGGCGTCCAGCAGCTCCTCCGTGACGGCGGGCAGGTGCGGCACGAGCAGCGGGGTGAGGGCCGGGGGCAGGGACGTCCAGGGCAGCTCCCGGTCCGTCCGGCCCGGATGTTGCGGTGCATCCACCGGCGCCCCCTTTCATTCCGACGACACAGTTTCTCCACTGAAAGAGTACGTGACGGAACGAGAATCGGCACCGGATTTGCGGCACAGTGATTAGGTGCCATCCATACGACTGCTCTCCCGCCTCGCCTCGGCCTTCACGACCCCACGCTCCCCGGAGGACTTCCTCCGGCTCGTCGATCCCCTCGCCAGCGCCCGCCAGCTCCGCGGCCTGGTGACCTCCGTGGTGCCCGAGACCGCGGACTCGGTGACGATCCGGTTCCGCCCCGGCAAGGGGTGGAACGCGCACGAGGCCGGCCAGTGGGCGCGCATCGGGGTGGAGATCGACGGGGTGCGGCACTGGCGCTCCTACTCGCTGAGCACCGGCGCCGGGCAGGACCCGGCCATCACCGTGACCGCGATGGGCAAGGTCTCCACCGCCCTGGTGCGGGGGACCCGCCGCGGCGACGTCCTGTTCCTCGCCCCGCCGGAGGGCGACTTCGTGCTCCCCGAGAGTCCCCGCCCGCTTCTCATGCTCACCGCGGGCAGCGGTCTCACCCCGGTCATGTCCATGATCCGCACGCTGGTGCCCCGCCGCGCGGACGCCGACCTCGTGCTCGTGCACTCCTCCCGCTCGCCCGAGGAGTCCCTCTTCCGCGAGGAGCTGCTGGAGCTGGCCGACCAGTTCCCGGGCTTCCGCCTCGTCCAGTGGTTCACCGGGGAGCGCGGCCGCCGGCTCGACCTCGCCGGAACCGGCGACCTCGACGCCGCCTGCCCCGACTGGCGCGACCGTGCGGCCTACGCCTGCGGGCCCGCGGACTTCCTCGACGCCGCCGAGGCCCTGTGGCAGCGCGAGGAGGGCGAGCTGCGGGTCGAGCGCTTCGCCGCCGTCGTCGCCCCCGGCTCCGGCGGGGAGGGCGGCCGCGTGACCTTCGAGAAGTCCGACACCGAGGTCGAGGCCGACAGCGCCACGACCCTCCTCGCCGCCGGCGAGGAGGCCGGCCTGATGATGCGCAGCGGCTGCCGCATGGGCATCTGCCACGCCTGCGTGACCCCCCTGCTCTCCGGGCAGGTCCGGGACACCCGCACCGGGGAGGTGCACGGGGAGCCCGGGCACCTCGTCCAGACGTGCGTGTCCACGGCCGCCGGCCCCGTCAGCCTCGACGCCTGAGCGCCGCTCCCCACCACCTGATCCCCTTCCCCTGATCCCGTTCCCGAAGGAGCGACACCATGACCATCGTCACCCCCCTCCTGCTCGACCAGGGCCGGCCCGCCGGACGGGCCAAGCCCTCCGCCGCCGCCCACCTCTCCGACGTCCAGATCGAGGAGCTGGGCCGGGAGCTCGACGCCCTGCGCGAGTCCGTGATCGCCACCCGCGGCGCCCGCGACGCCGCCTACATCCGCCGGGTGATCGCCACCCAGCGCTCCCTCGAGCTGGCCGGGCGGGCCGCGCTGCTGTTCGCCAAGCACAAGCCCGCCTGGCTCGCCGGCACCGGCATGCTCACCCTCGCCAAGATCCTCGAGAACATGGAGATCGGCCACAACGTCCTGCACGGGCAGTGGGACTGGATGCGCGATCCCGACATCCACTCCACCACCTGGGAGTGGGACTTCGTGACCCCGGCCGAGGCGTGGCAGCACACCCACAACGACCTCCACCACACCTGGACCAACGTGGTCGGCAAGGACCGGGACGTCGGGTACACGATCCTGCGCATGGACGAGGACCAGCCCTGGACGCCGCGCAACCTGGGCAACCCGCTCTACAACGCGCTGCTCGCCCCGGTCTTCGAGTGGGGCATCGCGATCTACGACCTCGAGCTGGACGAGGTCCGGGAGGGCCGCAAGCCGGTCGCCGAGCTGCGGCGCGGGCTCAAGGCCCTCGGGGCGAAGTTCGCGAAGCAGGCCGCCAAGGACTACGCGGCCACGCCCGCCGCGGCGGCCGTGACCGGCTCCGCGAAGCAGGCGCTGACCGCGACACTGACCGCCAACGCCGTGCGCAACATCTGGGCGCACGCCGTGATCTTCTGCGGCCACTTCCCGGCCGGGGCGGACACCTTCACCGAGGAGCAGATCGAGGGCGAGACCCGCGGGGACTGGTACGTGCGGCAGATGATCGGCTCCGCCAACATCTCGGGCTCGCGGCTGATGCACCTGATGACCGGCAACCTGTCCTTCCAGATCGAGCACCACCTGTTCCCGGACCTGCCCTCGAACCGCTACGCCGAGGTCGCCGTGAAGGTGCGCGAGATCTGCGAGCGCTACGAGCTGCCCTACACCACCGGTCCCCTGCCCAAGCAGGTGGCCTCGGCGTGGGCGAAGGTGTTCCGCCTGGCGCTGCCCTGACCCGCGCTCCCGGCCCGCGTCCTGCGGGGCCGCCGGACACGGCCGCATCCCGCCGGGATGCGGCCGTCGCCGTGTCCGGGCGGCCCGGCCGGCCCCCAGGGACCTGTCGGGCGGCGTTGGTACGCTCACGGGACCCGCACGAAAGGCAGGCCATGAGCTCTCCCCAGCGCGTCCTCATCACCGGTGCCACCGGCTACGTCGGCGGGCGCCTGGCGCCCCGCATGGTGGAGGCGGGCCACACCGTGCGCGTCGCCGTGCGCTCCCCCGGCAAGTTGCACTCCGTGCCGTGGCGGGACCGGGTGGAGGTCGCCGAGACGGACCTCAACGACCTCGACGGGATGACCGCCGCCTGCCGGGACGTCCACACCCTCTACTACCTGGTGCACTCCATGGGCGGCTCCCGGCAGTTCGAGGAGCAGGAGGCGCAGATGGCCCGCACCGTGGCCGAGGCCGCGGAGCGGGCCGGGGTGCGGCGCATCGTCTACCTCTCCGGGCTGCACCCCTCCGGGGTCGAGCTGTCCCAGCACATGCGCTCGCGGGTGCGGGTCGGGCAGATCCTGCTGGCCGGGGCGGTCCCCGCGGTCGTCCTCCAGGCCGGCGTGGTGATCGGCTCCGGGTCGGCCTCCTTCGAGATGATCCGGCACCTGGGCGACACCCTCCCGGTCATGCCGGCCCCCTCCTGGGTGACCAACCGGATCGAGCCCATCGCCGTGCGCGACGTCCTGTACTACCTCGTCCACGCGATGGACCTGCCGGAGGACCTCAACCGCACCTTCGACATCGGCTCCCGCGACGTGATGACCTACGCGGACGCCATGCGCCGATACGCCCGCGTGGCGGGACTGCGCCGGCGGGTGGTCTTCCACCTCCCCCTGCCGGCCCCGCGGTTGTCCGGGTTCTGGGTGGGCATGGTCACCCCGATCCCGCTGGCGCTGGCCGTGCCGCTCGTGCAGTCCCTGCAGCACGACGCGGTGGCGGGCGAGCACGACATCGACGCCTACATCCCCCCGCCGCCCGAGGGGCTGGCAGGGTACCGCCGGGCGGTGGCCCTGGCCCTGAAGAAGATCGAGGACAACTCCGTGGAGACCACGTGGGACGTCCACTACAGCTCCTCCGAGGCCGCCGCTGACCCTCTCCCCTCGGACCCGGACTGGGCCGGGCGCACGGTCTTCGTCGACGAGCGCAGCCGGACCGGCCCGGCCCGCCCCGAGCAGGTGTGGCGGGTCATCGAGTCCATCGGCGGGCGCAACGGCTGGTACTCGCTGCCCCTGGCCTGGCAGGTCCGCGGGGTCATGGACAAGCTCGTGGGCGGCGCCGGGCTCAACCGCGGCCGCCGCGACGCCACGGACCTGCAGGTCGGCGAGTACGTGGACTGGTGGCGGGTCGAGGAGCTGGAGGAGGGCCATAAGCTGCTGCTGCACGCCGAGATGCGGGCCCCCGGCCGGGCCTGGCTCGAGCTGTCCGTGGAGCCCGAGGGCGAGGGCAGCCGCTACCGGCAGCGGGCCATCTTCTTCCCGAAGGGCCTGCCCGGCCGGCTCTACTGGTGGGGGGTGTGGCCCTTCCACGGCTTCATCTTCCCCTCCATGGCCCGCAACATCCTGGCCGCGGCCGCCGCGCGGGACGGCGCGGGACCGGACGCCCAGCAGGCCGCCGGCACCCACGACGTCGAGCAGGCCGCCGGCACCCACGACGTCGAGCGGACCGCCGCCGCGCGCGACGCCGCGGCCC
>NZ_LDNX01000099.1:0-18607 GCF_001027955.1 Kocuria sp. SM24M-10
CCCCCCCCGTGGCCACCTGACCGCCCCGGTGCGGGTCGGCGACGTGCGCACCGGAACGGTGTTCGCCCCCTTCCACTACGGGTCCTGGGACCAGGAGGACCCCACCGGCCGGGACCCGGGGCAGCGCCACCGCGCGGCCAACGAGCTGACCCTCACGGAGTGGGACCCCGTCTCGAAGCAGCCGGTGTTCAAGACCGCGGCCGTGCGCGTCACCAAGGTCGCCGACGCCACGGGACCGGCACCGGCTCCCACCACCACCGCCTCGCGCCCCGCCCGGGGCGGCCGCACGGATGAAGCAGGCGGCCCCGCAGGTCCTGCGGGTGGCGGACCGAGCGCCGGACCGGGCGGGGCCCGCCCCGGCCGTGCGGTGCCTACTCCTCCCCCTCGCCCGGGCGGGTGCCCAGCAGGATGTTGAGACCCCACCCCAGGGCGGTGATCAGCACGATCGCCGCGGCCATCGAGACCAGTTCCACGGGCTCGGAGAGGATGCCGAGGCTGACGATCAACGTGGTAGCCCCGGCCGGTGGGTGCGGGGTCCTGACCGCGGTGAGGACCAGCGTGGTCAGCGCGACCGACAGGGCCCCGGCCAGCAGGTAGGCCGGGGTGAGCCCGTCGGACGCGACGGGCGGGTCGTCCTGCAGACCGAGGCCGTAGAGGACGGCGGTCCCGGCGAGCAGGCCGGCCCCGTGCCCGACCAGGGCGTTGAGCGGCCGCGAGGCCCGTTGTCCGGGGGACTCGAAGAACAGCATGACCGTGGGCCCCAGGCTGGGGAACAGCCACGGCTGATGGAGCAGGAGGCCCACCCCGCCGGAGGCCGCCAGCACCACGAGGGAGAGCGCGGCGGCGTACAGGCCCGCGCCCACCGCGCCGGCCCTGGTCTTCAGTCCCTGCAGCATCCTGCGCTCCCTCCGTCCCCTGCGTGCCTCGGCCGCGCCCGACGCCGGCCGCCGGCCGACCGCCGCGCGATCGGCCGTCACAGGCCGCCGACCGCGGAGCGGAACAGCGAGCGAGGGGCCCGTCCGCCGGACGGGCCCCTCGCTCGCCGGTGCGGGATCAGCCCAGGGAGCTGATCAGGTCGGCGCAGGCCTGCTCGCAGCGGCGGCAGGCCTCCGCGCAGACCTTGCAGTGCTCGTGCATCTCCGCGTGCTGGGCGCACTCGTCCCCGCAGGCCTTGCAGGCCGCCTGGCAGGCCTGGAGCACCACCCGGGTCAGGTTGGCGTCGTAGCCGGTGTGCCGGGAGAGGACGTTGCCCGTGGTGGCGCAGACGTCGGCGCAGTCCAGGTTGGTGCGGATGCACTTGGTCAGCTCGGCGACCGAGTCCTCCGACAGGCACGCGTCGGCACAGGCGGTACAGGTCTGGGCGCACTCGAAGCACGCCGCGATGCACTCGGCCAGCTTCTGACGGTCCACCCCGCCGAGGTCCTTCGGGTAGGTCTCGAGCATCGATGTCACATGGGTCATGGTCTCGCTCCTTCGTCCGATCGGCGGCCGGGCCACGGCCACCTGTCCTGCGGTGCTGGATGGGGCCCGGCGCCGGCCGCACCCCACAGGATCGACAGTAGACTGTCCGTTCCGGCGGATGAAGCCCGGAACCCTGAAGATTCGATGAAGCCCTCCGGAGTCCGGCAGGCCCCGCGGCGCGCGCCGCGGGGCCTGCCGGACACGGGTCCGCGGGTCCTACTCGCCGAAGACGGCCTCGGTCACGTGCGTGGGCTTCTCGTACTGCTGCTCCGGAAGGTTGCGCAGCGCCTCGAGGATCGAGTCGTCCGCACCGGAGTCCTGCGCCTTCTGCACGACCTCGTCCTTGCTGACCGGGTAGTCCAGGCCGCTGAGGTGCTTCTGCAGCTCGATGGGGTTGGGCTTGTCGGACATGGGAATCTCCTTGTCGTCGCGAGGTCTCGTCCCGCCGGGTCGGCGGAACACGAACACCCCCAGTCTGTCAGCCTGCTTGCCATGCGTCAGCCCCGGCCCGCGGACCGCGCGTCGCCCCGGGGAGCCGACGCGGTCACGGACCGGACCGGCCCTCCTGCTCGAGGACGCGCAGCCGTTCCAGGTACTCCGCCTCGGTGATCTCCCCGCGGGCGTGGCGCTCCAGCAGGACGTCGCGGGCCCGGCGCAGCCCCAGCCGGGTGCGGGTCCGCCGGCCCCACCGGGTGTTGCTCCCGTAGCGCAGCACGAGCCCGCGCACCAGCCGGATCAGCCCCCACCCGGCCGTGAGGAGCAGCAGCACCCAGGACACGGCTTCCCAGCCCTGGAAGGGCGTCAGTCCCATCACGACCACGGTGCCACCGTCCCCTCCGACGTCGTCCCCGCGTCCCGGCGCCAACCGCCGGAGCACGGACGATGGGCGGAGAGTACCAGCCACCCCCGACGCCCCCGGGCCCGGGAGGCCGGTCAGCGGGTCAGCGTGCGGATCCCGTCGAGGATCGCCCGGTGCACCCGGGGATCGTTCAGGGGCAGGAAGTGCCCGCGGGTCCCGAGCTGGACGTTGTGGGCGCCCTCCAGGCGGCTGCCGCCGGGGATGTGCGGGTCGAAGCGGCCGTAGATCGAGACGATGTCCCGGTTCACCGCCTGCTGGGTGGTCAGCGCGGTGAGCTCCGGGGAGTGCGGCAGGAACACCCGGATGGTGGACAGCGGCAGCAGCCGGGCCAGCTCGGACCCGGAGAACGGGGTGTTGACCGTCACGAGCCCGTGGATCCCGGCGCCCCGGTTGTGGTGGGCCAGGAGGTGCTTGCCGATCAGCCCGCCCTTGCTGTGCGCCACGAGCACGCACCGCTCCACGCCGGCCGTGCGCAGGTGCGCGTCCACCAGCTCGGCCATCTCCTGGATGGTGCCGGTGTTGAACTTCAGGTCCTCGACCACGTGCACGTCGTGCCCGTGCTCCCGCAGCATCCCGGCCACGGGCAGCAGGAAGGTCCAGGACTCGTAGATCCCGGGGATCAGCACGACCGGCGTCCGCTCCGGATCGGCCGGTGCCCGGTAGTGCGCCGGGTCCCACCGGCCGAGGAATCCGGCCGCCTGCCAGCGCAGGGCGTAGGCGTAGTCCTGCGCCCAGGCCGCGAGGTTGGCCCCCGCCTCCGCCAGCCGGCGCGGCATCACGCCGAGCCGTCCGGACGGCGGGCGGGTCGGCAGGCGTCGAGAAAGGGGGCGCATGCTGCGGCGAGCTCCTTCGGGTCGGTGTGCTGGACGTTGTGCGGGGCACCGGGGATCTCCACCACCCGGGCGTCGGGTGCGGCCCGGGCCAGTCGCCGCACCCAGTCCCGCGGCGCGATCGGGTCCCGTCCTCCGCGCACCAGCAGGCCCGGAACCGTGCAGCCCCGGATGTCCTCCCCGATCCGGTCCCGGACCATGGACCGGGCGGTGCGCAGGTAGCGGAGCGGGCCCATCCGCAGGTAGTCGCGGAGGACGAGGGCATTGGTCGGCGGCGGCTCGCGCAGCGTGTCCCGCAGCAACCGCCACGCCTGGCCGGGCCGGCTGGGCGCGTCCGGGTCCACGGTCGGGCCGACCAGGACGTAGCCCGAGCACAGTCCGGGGTGGTCCCTGACGGCGTCCACGACGATCTGGCAGCCCATGGAGTGCCCGATGAGGACGGGCCCCGAGAGTCCCAGCGCCGCGACCGCCCCCGCGGCGGCCTCCCCCAGCTCGGCCACGGAGAGGGGCCGCCGCGGCTTCGGCGTCGTGCCGTAGCCCGGCAGGTCGAGGGCGTACACGTCCCGGGTCGCGGCCAGCTCGTCGGCCAGGCGCAGGAAGTACGCCCCCGACATCCCGACCCCGTGCACCAGGACCACCGGCGGCAGCGCGGGGGCGAAGGTCCCGCGCACGTCCACCGTGTGGGGCCCGACGACGAGGCGGCGCCGCCGGAGCAGCGGATGCCGGCGCACCCGGCCGTCGCCCGTGGCCGGGAGTGCGGCGTGCTCCCCCGCCCCGGCCCGGCCGGGGTCCGCGCGCACGGGGTCCTCCCCGCCCTTGCCGCCCCCGCTCACCGGTGGGTCGCCTCGAGGGCCGCGCGGACCACGTCGCGCGGGTCCTGCCGCGCGGCCCAGGCCTCGCGCTGACGCCGCGCCCCCGATCCTCCGCGCAGGAGGCCCGCCACGGTCCCGGCCACGGACTCCTGCTCGCCCTGTTCCTCGAGCGCGGGGCGCACGTGCGTCAGGAGCTCGGCCACGACCCCCGCCGCGGGCGCGGCCGCGCCGGAGACCGGGCTGACCAGCGCTCCGTCGACCCCGGAGGCGCTGGCCTGCCACGACCAGGCGCGCAGCTGCCGCACGCCGGTCGGCGGCGCCGGGTCGCCGGCCCGCCACTGCGCGGCAGCCGTCTCGACCAGGGCGCGGGTGAGGACTGCGAGCACCGCGGCGTGCTCGGCCTCGAGGCACACGTCGGCGACACGGATCTCCACGGTGGGGTATCGCGCGGAGAGCCTGGCGTCGAAGTACAGCATGCCGCGGTCGAGGGCCACCCCGGAGCGCAGCAGGGCCGCGCACCGGCGGTCGTACTCCTGGACCGTGCCCAGGAGCTCGTCGGGGCCGGCCGTTGGCCAGCGGCTCCACGTCTGGTACCGGTGGCTGCCGAAACCGGTGTCCCGGCCGTACCAGAAGGGCGAGTTGACGCTGAGCGCCAGGAGCACCGGGAGCCAGCCCCGGATCCGGTCCAGCACGGCGACGCCCTCGTCCGGATCGGAGATCCCCACGTGGACGTGCAGCCCGCAGGTCAGCTGCTCATCGACGACCAGGCCGTAGCGCTCGCGCAGCCACTCGTAGCGGGGCTGGGGCACGAGGTGGGGCCGGGCCGGGAACACGGGTGAGGCCAGGGCCACGGCCCTGGCTCCCGCGCGGCGCGCCGCGGCGTCCAACAGGGCCCGGCCCTGGCGGATCGCCGCGAGCTGCTCCGCGAGTCCCTGCACCGGGGGCCCGGCGACCTCGATCTGCTCCTGCTGCAGCTCGGTGGTGATCCGGTGTCCGGAGTCCGCCGGGTGCCGGTCGTGGTCGCGGACCACGTCGCGGCTCACCGCCGCGCACTCGAGGGTCTCGGCGTCCACGAGGAGCAGCTCCTCCTCGACGCCGAAGGTGCGGCCCCGGCCGTCGGTGCCGGACGTGTCGGGATACGGGGGCACGGTGTTCGCCTCCATCCGGGTCGGCAGGCCGAGGCCTGTCGCGGCGTGTCGTCGCGCTCATCGGAGCGTAGCACCCGGGTCCCGGCGAGCGCGGTGCCCGGACCCGTTCCGACGCGCGGGACGAGCCCCTCGGACGCGCCCGGCACGGCGTCGGTCCTGCCCGGCCCCCGTCGCGCGGGCGTGGTGCCGGGCAGCGGCCTCGGGCGGTGCGGCCCGGCGCGATCCGGGCCGCTCCGGGCCCCGGAGGACCGGTGGTTCCACGCTCGGCCGGAGCCTGCTCCGGCTACCGGCCCTCCGAGGCGCCGGACCGGCGGCGCACCGTGACCCACTGGGCGGCGACGATCACCGCGGCCACCACGGCGGTGACCACCAGGGTGAACGGGTCCGCCTGGGCCTTCAGCAGCACGAACGGCACGAGCACCGCGACGTCGAGGGCGATCGCGACCCAGGGGATCCAGGGCCTGGCCTGCACGTCGTCCTTGAGGTGGCGGAGGATGCCGAGGTGGATGGCGATGTCCATCGCCAGGTAGAGGATCGCCCCCAGCGCGGCGATCTGGGCCAGGTCGAAAAAGGCGGCCATGACGATGGCCAGTCCCGCCGTGATGGACAGCGACTGGTGGCCCTCCTTTCCCGGCAGCCCGGGGGCCTGGCCCATGTCCCGGAGCATGTCGTAGAGCTTCGAGACCGCGAACAGGCTCGCGACCAGGCCCGAGAGCGTGGCGACGACCGCGATGGCCACGGTCAGCCGCACGCCCCAGACGCCGAACATGGGCTCGGCCGCCTCGGCGAGCGCGTAGTCGCGAGCGGCCACGATCTCCGGCACGCTCAGGCTGCCGGTGACGGCCACCGTGATCAGCAGGTAGAGCACGGTGCACAGGGCGATGGAGATCATGATGGAGCGGCCGATGTTGCGCTCGGGACGGGCCAGGTCCGCACCCTGGTTGGTGATCGTGGTGAAGCCCTTGTAGGCGAGGATGCACAGGGTGACCCCTGCCAGGAAGCCCGGCCACCCCGCCTCCGGCGGGGTGCGGTCGGCGACGGTGACCAGCCGGCCCAGCGAGTCGACGCCGGCGGCGAGGATCCCGCCGACGGCCAGGATCCCGATGCCGGCGATCTTGAGCGCGGCCGTCACCGTGGCGGAGCGCTCCACCCAGCGGTTGCCCACGAGGTTCACCAGCGCCGCGGCAACGATCGCCACCACCGCCAGCACCGGCACCCACACGGCCGAGTCCTGCATTCCGAACGGGCGCAGCAGGTAGGTGCCGAAGGTGCGCCCGAGCAGGGACTGGGCGAGGATCATCGAGACGTACATGAACAGGGCGAAGGACCCGGCCACCACCCCGGGGCCGTAGGCGGCCTTGAGCAGCATGGCGATCCCGCCGGAGGACGGGTTGGCGGTCGAGTAACGGATGTAGGAGTAGGAGCTGAAAGCGACGACCACGGCCCCGGCGAGGAACGCCCACGGCACCCAGCCGCCGGCCAGCTCGGCCACCTGCCCCACCAGGGCGAAGATGCCCGCGCCGATCATCACCCCCGTCCCCAGGGCGACGGACCCGGTCAGGGACAGCTTCTGGTCCCGGTCCTGCTCCCGGTCCGTTCCGTGCGTCTGCTCCTGCTGCATCGTCCGGTGCTCGTGCGTGTCGTCGTGGGTGTCGTCGTGCGTGTCGTGGCGTTCCACGGTCCTCCTCCGGATCAGTAGGTGGGTGCGTCGGTGCGGTGGGCTGTGCGGTCAGCGGACCTCGACGGTGCCCATCATGCCGAGGTCCTCGTGGTCGAGGATGTGGCAGTGGTAGACGGTGCGGCCGGAGAAGTCGTCGAAGGCCACCCGAACCACCACCTCTCCGAAGGCCGGGATGTTGACCACGTCCAGCCAGAGAGGGGTGTCGACGTCCCCGTCCCCGTCCGCCACGACCTGCATCGGCCAGACATGCAGGTGCATCGGGTGGTCCATGGGACTGGAGTTGGTCAGCGTCCACTCCTCCACGGTCCCCGGGGCGACGCGCTGGTCGGTGCGGTCCTCGTCGAACGGCTCCCCGTTGATCGTGAAGGTCATCATCGAGCCGGGACCGCGCGTGCTGCCCATCATCCCGCCGCCCATCATGCCGCCGTCCATGCCCATGGCGAAGTCCAGGGTCCGCCGGGCGGCCACGGGCTCCCCGCGCAGGTCCCGCGGCGCGGGCCCGGCCGGCACCGGACCCACGGCCCCAGCCGGGGCCCCGGTGACCTCCAGGGTGAGCAGCTCGATCGGCTCGTCGTTGCCCGGGCCGTCCCCGGGCGTCCGCCCGCCCATCATGCCGTCCATGCTCCCGCGGTCCACCGGGGCGGCGGTCAACGTGGAAGTGCCCCCGCGGGTGTCCACCAGCAGCTCCACCCGATTGCCGGGGGCCAGGGTCACCTCGGTGATCTCGCGCGGTGCGGGCAGGCGGCCGACGTCGCGTCCGGACAGCCGCAGGGTCTGGCCGTCGAGGGTCAGCCGCAGGAACCGGGCCGGGCAGGCGTTGACGACCCGCCACAGCTCCCGCTCCCCGGGGGCGGCGGTGGCCGCGGGACGGACCTGGCCGTTGACCAGCACGGTCTCGCCCTCCCGGCCCATCATCTGCTCCGGCGGGGAGACCGCGGCGAGCTCGCCGGAGGCGTCCAGGGTGATGTCCGAGACGACCAGGACGCGCTCGCGCGTCACCGGGACGGGGTCGGGGCCCTCGACGACGATCGCACCGTAGAGGCCGGCCGCCAGCTGGTCGGCCACGTGGCCGTGCCGGTGCGGGTGGTACCAGTAGGTGCCCGGCGGGTGGTCCTCCGGCAGGGCGAAGTCGTAGTCGAAGGACTCCCCCGGTGCGATGCTCACGAACGGGTTGTCCCCGTGGCCCTCCGGGGAGATGTGCAGGCCGTGCACGTGCAGGTTGGTCGGGGCCTCCAGCCGGTTGGTCATCGCCACCCGCAGCGTGTCCCCGGGCCGCAGCCGCAGGGTGGGGCCGGGCAGGGAGCCGTTGAAGGCCCGGACGTGCGCCGTGCGCGCCCCGACGCGGACCGTGGCGGGGGCGGCGGCCAGGTCCAGCTCGAGCAGTCCGTCGGCGGCGCTCAGCACCTCGGGCTGGACCAGTCCGCGGCCGCCGCCGAGGGCCTCGCCGCCGCCGGTCCACCACAGCCCCGCCCCGCCCACGGCCGCGGCGCCCGCCCCGGCGGCTCCCAGGGCCAGCAGCTGCCGGCGCGTCAGCGGGCTCACCGGTCGCCCTCCTCCAGGGTGCGCAGCCGTTCGCGGTACTCCTCGGTGCTGATCTCCCCGCGCGCGTAGCGCTCCTCCAGGATCTCGAGGGACCGGCGGGGTCGCGGACCGGACGGCGAGGCGCGACCGTTGCGGCGGCTCCGGCCGCTCTCGCCGCCGGTCAGCAGCTTCACGAGCACGACCACCAGGAGCACCGTGCCCACGATCAGCAGGAGCCAGAAGATCCACATCCAGCCCATGCCCCAGCCCATGCCGTCGCCCCACATCATGGCCGATCCAGCTCCTCCAGCATCGTCCTCATCTCCTCGATCTCCGACTCCTGGGCCTCGACGATCTCTCCGGCGAGCTCGACGGCCTCCGGGTTGGATCCCTCCTCCACCTGGTCGCGGGCCATCTCGGTGGCGCCCTCGTGGTGGCGGATCATCTGCTCCAGGTACAGTCCGGCGGCCTCGGGCCCCTCCTCGGCCTCGCGCAGCCAGTTCATGCCCTGCTCGTCGACCATGCCGGAGCCGTGGCCGCCGTGGGCCGTGGCCGACTCGTCCGGGGTCGCGGGAGCGTCCCAGGCCGTCAGCATCGCCTGCATCTGCTCGATCTCGGGCTCCTGCGTCTGCGCCACCCGCTCGGCGAGGTCCCGGACGTCCTGGGGGACACCGTCCTTGCCCAGGAGGATCTCGCTCATCTGCACCGCCTGCTCGTGGTGGGGGATCATCATCTGCGCGAACATGACGTCGGCGTCGTTGTGCTCGCCGGAGATCTCCGCGGCGGCTTCGGAGGCCGGCGCGGACCCGGTCGACGTGTTCGCGGTCGGGGTGCTCCCGGTCGGTGTGGCGTCCGCGGCGGGGCTCGCGCCGCCGGTGGCCGGCGTCTCCGCCTCCTGGCCGTTCCCGCAGCCGGCGAGTGCGAGCACGGCGGCGAGCGCGAGGGCGGGGAGCGTGGTGGTGCGGGTCATGGTGTCAGTCCTTCGTTCGGTGTCTGCGGGGTGGTCGGTCAGCGGGCCGGGACGGAGGGGGGCCGCGCCTCCGCGCGGCCGGACTCGGCGCCGGTGGCGGCCAGGTGGGCCGGGGACAGGTCGAGCCGGCGCAGCAGCTGGGCGTTGAGGGCGACGACGATGGTGGAGACCGACATCAGGACCGCGCCGACGGCCGGGGACAGCACGATCCCGGCGGACGCGAGGACACCGGCGGCCAGGGGAACGGCGACGACGTTGTAGCCGGCCGCCCACACCAGGTTCTGGATCATCTTGGTGTAGCTGGCCCGGGAGAGGTCGATCATCGACAGCACCGAGCGGGGGTCGTTGCCCGCCAGGACCACCCCGGCGGACTCCATGGCCACGTCGGTGCCGGCCCCGATCGCGATGCCCACCTCGGCGCGGGCCAGGGCCGGGGCGTCGTTGACGCCGTCGCCGACCATCGCCACGGTCATGCCGCGGTCCTGCAGCTCGACGACCTTGCTGTCCTTGTCCTGCGGGAGGACCTCGGCGAAGACCTCGTCGATGCCCAGCTCGGCGCCCACGGCGTCGGCGACCTGGCGGGCGTCGCCGGTGATCATGGCGACCTTCACCCCGCGGTCCTGCAGGGCGGCCACCGCGGCGCGGGACTCCGCGCGGACCGTGTCCTCCAGGGCCAGGGCGCCGAGGACCTGCCCGTCGCGCAGCACGTGGAGCACGCCGGCGCCGCGGGCGGTCCACTCGCGGACCGTCGGCCCCAGGGCGGCGGGGGTCTCGAGGCGGAGCTCGCGCAGCAGGTTGGGCCCGCCGACCGTGATCCGGGCGCCCTCGACGGTGGCGCTCACGCCCCGGCCGGTGGCCGCTCGGAAGTCGGTGCCGCGCAGGTCGAGCCGCCGCGCGGCGGCGTCGTGCGCGGCGGCGGTGACGATGGCCCGGCCCACCGGGTGCTCGCTGTCGGCCTCGGCCGCGGCGGCCAGGGCGAGGAGCTCGCCCTCGGAGGTGCCGGGCACGGGGGCGGCGCCGGTGACGGCGTGGGCGCCCTCGGTGAGGGTGCCGGTCTTGTCGAACAGGACCACGTCGATGGTGCGCATCCGCTCCAGTGCCAGACGATCCTTGATCAGCACCCCGGCGCGGGCGGCGCGCTCGGTGGAGATGGCGATGACCAGGGGGATGGCCAGCCCCAGGGCGTGGGGGCAGGCGATGACCAGCACGGTGACCGTCCGGACCACCGCGTCGTCGGGGCTGCCCAGGAGCGTCCAGGCGACGGCGGTGAGGATGCCGGCCGCCAGGGCGAACCAGAACAGCAGCGCGGCGGCGCGGTCGGCCAGGGCCTGGGCGCGGGACGAGGACTCCTGGGCGTCGGCGACCATCCGCTGGATGCCGGCCAGGGCGGTGTCGGCCCCCACGGCCTCGACCCGCACCCGCACGGTGCTGTCGGTGGCGACCGTCCCCGCCACGACCGTGTCGCCGGGCGACCGGGAGACGGTCCGGGACTCGCCCGTGATCATGGACTCGTCGAACTCCGCCGTCCCGTCGAGGACCACCCCGTCGGCCGGCACGCGGGCCCCGGAGCGGACCAGCACCACGTCGCCCGCGGAGAGCTCGCCGATCCGCACGGTCACGACCCCGTCCGCCACGACCTTCTCCGCCTCGTCGGGCAGCAGGGCCGCCAGGGCGTCCAGGGCGCTCGAGGCCGCACCCAGGGCGCGCATCTCCATCCAGTGGCCCAGCAGCATGATCACCACGAGCAGGGCCAGCTCCCACCAGAAGTCCAGCTCGAAGCCGCCGATGCCGAGCGTGGTGACCCACGAGGCGACGAACGCGACCGAGATCGCCATGGCGATCAGCAGCATCATCCCGGGCTGCCGGGACCTCAGCTCGGTGAGCCCTCCCCGTAGGAAGGGCAGTCCGCCGTAGCCGAAGATCACCGTTCCCAGCACCGGCGGCAGCCAGGCCGAGCCCGGGAACCCGGGAACGTGGTAGCCCAGCAGGTGGCCGACCATCGGGCTGAGGACCACCACCGGGACCGCCAGCGCGAGGCAGAGCCAGAACCGGTTCTTGAACATCGCCGTGGAGTGGCCGGCGTGCTCGCCGTGGGTGTGGACCGTGTGCTCCTCGTCCACGGCCGAGTGGGCGGGACCGTGCGGCATGGCCTGCCCGTGTGTCTCGGCGTCGCCGGGGTGGCGTCCGAGGCCGTCCCCGTGCTGGTCCGGGTGGGTGTCCGGGGCGTTCATGACGAGCTCCTTCCGCGGCTGCGCGACATGGGCGGCGGCTCCGGTGCGACCGCGCCGCGTGCCGGCCGGGGCCCGTCCGTGCCCCCGATAGTATACCCCCCTGGGGTATAACTCAAGGGGTCGGCCGCCGGCACCGCGTGGTCGGAGGGCACCGCGCACCGGACGGGCAGCACCACCCGGAACTCGGCGCCCCGCCCGGGGCCGGCCGAGCTCGCCTCGAGCGCACCGCCGTGGGCCTCCACGAGGGCCCTGGAGATGGTGAGCCCGATGCCGGAGCCGCCGTGCTCCCGGTCCCGGGCGGTGTCCCCGCGGTAGAAGCGCTCGAAGACGTGCGGCAGGTGCTCCGCCGCGATGCCCTCCCCCGTGTCGTCGACCCGCAGCACCACCGCCGTGGTGCCGGCCCGGGCGGCGCCGAGGACCACCTCCCCGCCGGACGGGGTGTGGCGCAGGGCGTTGGAGAGCAGGTTGCCCAGCACCTGCCCCATCCGCTGCGGGTCGACGGGCAGGACCGCACCGGGTGCGTCGTCCTCGACCCGCAGCGCCACCCCCTTGGCGGCACCGGCCTCCCGGGCCGCATCCGCGGCGGCGCCCAGCAGCTGCGTCACGGCCACGGGTGAGCGCTCCAGGACCATGCGCCCCTCCTCGGCGCGGGAGACGTCGTCGATGTCCTCCACCAGCCGTGTGAGCCGGGAGAGCTGTTCGGCCAGGACGGCGCCGGTGCTCGCGTCGAACTCGGTGACGCCGTCCTCGAGCCCCTCGAGGTAGACGCCGAGCACGGACAGGGGGGTGCGCATCTCGTGCGCGAGGTCGGAGAGCATCCGGCGCCGGACGCCCTCGGTGGCCTCGAGCTCGGCGGCCATCACGTTGAAGGCGGCCGCCAGGGCGTCGACCTCGCTGCCGGCACCCATCGCCGGGACCCGGGCGCCCCAGCGGCCCCGGGCCAGGTCCTGCGCGGCCCGGGTGAGGGCGGCGAGCGGACCGCGCAGCCGGCGGGCCAGGGAGGCACTGACGGCCAGGGCGCAGGCCAGCGCCGTGACCAGGGCCACGCCGAGCGTCCACAGGCCGGCGTCCCGATAGGCCCGCTCGACGTGCATCAGCTGGGCCGGGTCCGGCCCGGCGCCGGCGCGCACCAGGTGCTCGTGGAACAGCGGCGGACCGGCGAGGGAGGCCACGACCGCCGCGGCGAGCACGCTCGCCGCCACCACCAGCAGCTGGGCGAGCAGGAAGCGCGCCGCCAGGCCGCGCTCGCGCCGCGCCGTCACGGTGCCACCATCCGGTAGCCGATCCCGCGGACGGTCTCCACGTAGCGCGGCGCGGCCGGGTCGTCCCCGATCTTGCGCCGCAGGTGGCCGATGTGGACGTCCACGAGGTGCTCGTCCCCCACCCAGGCCGGGTCCCACACCACGTCGATGAGCCGGCGGCGGGACATCGCCTCCCGGGGCCGCTGGGCGAGGGCCGCCAGCAGGTCGAACTCGGTGCGGGTCAGGGTCACCCGCTCCCCCGCCACCCGCACCTGCCGGCCCGGGACGTCGACCTCCAGGTCCCCCACCACGTGCGGCGCGACGGCGCCGTCCGGCCGGGCGACGGTGCGCGGGCGCCGCATGACCGCCTGCACGCGGGCGACGAGCTCGCGGACGCTGAACGGCTTGGTGATGTAGTCGTCGGCACCCGTGGCCAGCCCGGCGAGCCGGTCCTCCTCGTCCCCGCGGGCGGTCAGCATCAGGACGTAGCACTCCGAGGAGGCACGGATCCTCCGGCACACCTCGACCCCGTCCAGCCCGGGCAGGCCGAGGTCCAGGATCACGACGTCGGGCGCGCCGACGCCCGCCGCCTCCAGGGCGGCCGGACCGGTGTGCGCCTGGGCGACGTCGTACCCGGCCCGCACCAGGTAGGACGCGACCATCCCCGCGAGCGCCTTCTCGTCGTCCACCACCAGCACCCGTCCGGCCGGGCGGGCGGCGTTCTCGACAGCAGTTCCCATGCGTCCAGTGTCCTCCCGGGCGGGTCGCCGGTCCCGCCGGAGCGGGCCCTGCGCGCGGATCTTCGTCATTTCTTCAGCATTGCCCCGGGACCGCACCCGCTCCCGGAGGAGCCCGGGCTTGCACCACGACCGACAGTCGGCTTAGCATTCCAGGGCACCCTGACGGACAGCAGGCTGACCAGTTGCCGGGGGTGCACGACCGGTCGTCCCGTGAAGGAGTGCACCTGTGCAGCGCAAGATCTCCGTCCTCGTCGAGGTGGACCTCGACGGCCGGTACGTCCGCGTCGACGTGACCGGTGCCGTGACCCCGGTCAACCAGCAGGGGCTGCACCCCGTGCTGCGGCGGGCCCGCACGATGCTCCCCGCGGCCACCGTGCGCCTGGACCTCAGCTGCGTGCGCGAGCTGGACCCGCACGCCCTCGACCTGCTCCGCGAGGCGGTGGCGCAGGATCCTGGCCTCGGCGACGCCGTGGAGATCGTCACCCCGGAGCAGCCCCCGTCCGGCGACGCGGCCACCGCCCTGGACGCCCGGCGCCGGCTGCGGCACGGGATCCTGCAGCGCCGTGCCGGTGAGCTTCCCGTCCCCCTGCCCGAGCCCGCGCTGAGCGCGGCCTCCTGACGGACCCGGCCGCCGCGGCCGGGTCGCCGAGCGCAACGTTGCCGCGCCCACGACCGGGGGTGCAAAGATTGGCGGCAGCGCACGCACGATCCTGAGCGCCGCCGCACCGGGGGACGAGAGACAGAACGGCGGGACGCATGAACGACCACTCCACGCGGGACCGGGCCACGGAGGCCGCCGGCGGGCTAGATCCCCGCCGGTCGGCCGGACGGGTGGTCGCCGTCGACGCAGCCCGCGGCCTGGCGCTCGTGGGCATGACCGCCGTCCACTTCCTGCCGGACGCCTACCCGGACAACGACAGGCCGACGCTGTCGTGGCTGCTCTTCGCCGGGGACTCCGCGGCGCTCTTCGCCCTGCTCGCCGGCGTGGCGCTCGCCCTCGCCTCCGGAGGACGCCGGCCGCGCCGGGGCAGGGATCTCGCGGCGGTGCGGGCCGGGACGGCCGTGCGGGCCCTGCTCATCATGCTGGTCGGCCTGACGATCGGGTACCTGATGCCCCCGGAGCCTCCGGCCGTCGGCATCCTCGTCTACTACGGCGCCTTCTTCCTGCTCGCCCTGCCGTTCCTGGGCCTGCGGGCACGGACCCTGCTGGCGTGCTCCGGCGCCCTCCTGGTGCTGGGGCCGCTGCTCATCCACTGGCTCGTCGACCGGGTGCCGGAGCACACGGACGCGAACCCGACGTTCGCGAGCCTGTTCACGGAGCCCGTGGCGGTCTTCTGGCAGCTGCTCGTCACGGGCGCGTACCCGGCGGTGACCTACCTGGCCTATCTGCTGGCGGGTCTGGCCGTGGGCCGACTCAACCTCAAGAACCTGCACGTCCAGCTCCGGCTCCTGGCGGCCGGGCTCGGTCTCGCGGCCTTCTCGAAGCTCCTCTCCTGGCTGCTCCTCTACGCCGCGGACGGCTCCAACGTGCTCCTGTACAGCATCGAGTCCCTGACCCGGGCGGACCTCGAGCACATCCTCGTCTTCGGGGCCGAGGGCGAGCTGCCCACGAACACCCTGTGGTGGCAGGTGATCGCCGCCCCGCACGTCAACACGCCGCTGTCCGTCGCGTGGAGCCTGGGGGTGAGCCTGGCGGCGCTCGCCGCCCTCCTGCTCCTGGAGCGGCAGTTCGCCACGTGGCTGCTGCCGCTGACCGCCATGGGCGCCATGGCCCTCACCCTGTACGCCGCCCAGCTGGTCCTGCTCTCCACCGAGGTGCACTACAGCAGCCCCCTGCTGTGGTTCCTCGCCTGCCTGGTGGTCTCCGCCCTCGTGGCCCTGGCCTGGCGGCACGCCTTCGGCCGAGGCCCGCTGGAGCGGGTCGTATCCGGTGCCGCGCACGCCACCGCCCGCGCCGTCGCGGACCGGGCCAAGCCTCGCGATCCCGGGCCGCCGCGCACGCCCCTCGGCTAGCGGCCGACGCGCCCGCCGGCCCCTGCGCTGCCGGGCGTCACGCCGGGCGCGGAACCGGTGGCACCGGGCTCTCACCCGCCGGCCCGATCCGTTACCGTGACAGCAGCGCCGCCCGGCGCCGGCAGGCGGATCGCCCGCGTGCCATGGACCTCAGGAGGAACCATGCCGAAACCCGTCGTCAGCAAGGCCAGCACTGTCTGGAACGGCGATCTCTTCAGCGGCTCGGGGAGCACCCGCATGTCCGGATCGGGTCTGGGCCCGTTCGACGTGGACTGGAAGGCCCGCGCGGAGGAGGGTGCGGGGTCGCGGACGAGCCCCGAGGAGCTCATCGCCTCCGCCCACGCCACCTGCTTCGCCATGGCCCTGTCCAACGGGCTGGCGCAGAACGACACCCCGCCCACCCGCCTGGACACCAGCGCGGAGGTGACGTTCGTCGCCGGTGAGGGCATCACGGGCATCGTGCTCACCGTGCAGGCGCAGGTCGAGGACCTCTCGGCCGAGGACTTCGCGCGCCTGGCCGACGAGGCCAAGGCGAACTGCCCCGTCTCCCAGGCCCTGTCCGTGGACATCACCCTGGACGCCTCCCTGGCCTGAGCGCAGGACCCGCCGGGCCGCGATCGGCCCGGCGGGTCCTCACCCCCGGCGCCGCACGAGAGCAGCACCGGGGTGCTCGCTCCGGGCATCCGTGCGGACGGCGGCGGGCGGACGGAACCGGGCATGCGGATTCCCGGCGTCACGGCGCACGTGCGTGCCCGCAGCGGGCGTACCGCCGGGCCGCGAGCCGTGCGGCGGTGGAGCCGTCAGCGCGGCTGGGCGGGATTGAACGGCGTGCCCTGGGACGGCGGATTGATCGGCGGGCCGGAGGTCTCCGGAGAGACCGGGGACCCCTGGCTGGACGAGGAGACCTCGGGGGCCTCGGTGGGGACCGGCCCACTGGGTTCGGCGCCCTGGCGCAGCGCCTCGAGCCGGCGTTCGAGGACCTGGACGACCGGCAGCCGGTCCCCGTGCGCGCGCTCGTAGGCGAGCAGCTGCTGCAGGCCCGACTCGTCGAGACCGGCGATCTTCGAGCCGAGCACCCCGACAGGCAGGTGGTCGTAGTCGGGCAGCGGGAGGTCGTCGTGCTGAGGGATGTCGTTCACGTCTGCTCCTTCGGCGGTGGGCGCCGGAGACCCGGCGCCGGGTCCTGCGATGTCCTGCCACGGTAGCAGTCGGAGCCCGGACTGTCAGCGTGCTTAGTGGTCCAGGTGCCGGATGGTCGGCGGAGCGCGTCTCCCCCGGACACGGAGAAGCCCCCCGGACCGTCCGGTCCGGGGGGCTTCTGCTGGTGACCCCAGCGGGATTCGAACCCGCGTTACCGCCGTGAGAGGGCGGCGTACTAGGCCGCTATACGATGGGGCCGCGGCTGTCCGGTCGGCGGCCTCCCGCCACCGGACTCGTACACTGTACCAGGTTCCGGGAGGGGCGCCGAACCGCCCGGTGCGGGACCGCGCGGCGCCGGCTCCACCGAACCCGGACGCGGAAGAACCCCCGGACCGTCCAGTCCGGGGGTTCTTCTCGAGGTGACCCCAGCGGGATTCGAACCCGCGTTACCGCCGTGAGAGGGCGGCGTACTAGGCCGCTATACGATGGGGCCCTACTGATCGAGCGATCAGCGCTGGGATACCAGGACTCGAACCTAGAATGACGGTACCAGAAACCGTAGTGTTGCCAATTACACCATATCCCACTGTCGTCCCCGGCCCCTGCGGTTTCCCGCACCGACCGGCGCAACGCAAGAAAACTATACCGGCCTTCGGCCGGGGCGGCAAATCGGGGTCACGGGCAGTAGCGCTCCTCCAGCTCCCGGTCGATCCCCCGCCGGCAGGCCGCTGCGGCGAGCCCCCGCAGCACGGGCCCCAGCCACCGGTAGATCCCCGGCAGGCCGATGTCGGTCCACTGCATCAGCAGCGCCGTGCGGAGCAGGCTCCTCGGCCTGCCGTCGCGGCGGGTGCGCCCGTCACGGGCGAGGCCGTACAGGGCGGCCAGGCCCTTCTCGAGGCAGGCCGGGGCCGGACGCAGCTCGACGACGAACCGGGCCGACGCGGCGCTCGGGTTCTTCCACCGGAACAGGTGCTCCTCCGGGATCTCCACCTCGCGGCCGGGACCGAGGTCCCGCACCACGTGCCCCACCTGGACGCGCAGGGTCCCCTCCAGGACCCGCAGGTGCATCCCGATCCGGCGGTGGTAGTGGGCGAGCACCTCCCCTCCGGGCTCCACCTCGACGTGGAGCAGGGCGTGCTCGCAGCCTGTCTCGGCACCGGTGCGCAGCCAGGTGATGGTGTCCCGCTGCACCGGGTTGCGGTGCTGCGGGCGGCCGGTGCGCATCCGGGTGATCTCGTCGTCGGTCCGGTCCATGGCCATCGCCCCCTGGGTCCAGGCTACGCCGCCGCGCGCTCCCGCGCGCGCCGGGGCCGCACGACGACGCCGGCCCCGCCCACCGTGTGCGGTGGCCGGGGCCGGCGTCGTCGTGGTGCGGGGCTCAGCCGAGCTGTCCGGCGAGCGCGCGGATCCGGGCGAGGGAGGACTCCTTGCCGAGGATCTCCAGGGACTCGAACAGCGGCGGCGAGATCCGCCGCCCGGACACGGCGGTGCGGACGGGACCGAACGCGAGGCGGGGCTTGATGCCCAGCCCGTCGACGATCGCCTCGCGCAGGGCGGTCTCCAGCGCCGGGGCGCGCCAGTCCTCGAGGGGCTCCAGGGCCTCGAGGGCGGCCCGGAGGACGTCGCCGGCGGAGTCCTTGAGCTGCTTGCGGGCGTCGTCGGCGAGCTCGATCTCGTCGTCGGCGGCGAACAGGAACGACAGCAGCTCGGGGGCCTCCCCCAGCAGGTTCATCCGCTCCTGCACCAGCGGGGCGGCCTGGTCGAGGACCGCGGCCTCTCGTTCGGTCAGGGTCTCCCCCAGCACCCCCGCCGCCTGCAGGTAGGGGACGAGGCGGTCGCGGAAGTCGGCGGGCTCGAGCAGGCGCACGTGCGTGCCGTTGATGGCCGTGGCCTTCTTGAGGTCGAAGCGGGCCGGGTTGGCCAGGACGTCGTGGACGTCGAAGTGGGCCACCAGCTGCTC